>NZ_LR213805.1 GCF_900659865.1 Hyella patelloides LEGE 07179 | reverse complement strand
TTAGAGCAGTGTGACTCATTAGTGGAGGATATGCTGCGTTATCAAAAAAGATGGCTTCGTTTGGGTGAAAGAATACATCCTTTTGAATATAAGAAACGTTATCCCAAATGTTATCAAGCTTTCGATATTCTCCGTAACAATAAACCCGTCACTACTTTCAACAGTCGCTTAGAGACTGCTTTTATTGAAGAAAAATGGCAGGATGCTTTAAGTTTATTACAAACTAGACCAGGAGAATTAGCCAGACGTTTGGACTTTTTACTGAGAAATCATGAAGATCGATCGATAGTAATTGAATCTTTTCAGACAGTAACTAATCAAATTGCCACACCTGTTTTATTACAATTAATCAGTCATTTTGAACATCGCCATCAAATGGACGAGCTACGTGTATTTTTCCCCAAAGGAAACGTTGCCAAGGCATTTGCCATTAAGAATGAATTACCTAAGATTAAAAAATCTGTCTGCCAAACTGTCGTGCAAATTTGTGAACAGGCTTTGATCGATCGCTTTGCCCAATTACCCGTATTAGGTAAAGTATACATTGATGAGCAATTACACTCATTTCCCGTCCCTTTTTCTCAACGCTCTGCTAATAAGTCCCTGCGTCAGCTAACTAGAGGCTCTAGATTGCCTATTCCAGCAGGAGATACAGTCAGATTTTTTATCTGGTGGAAAGAAGGGGTAATTAATAGAGAACCAACAGGAGATGTCGATCTAGACTTGTCTGCGGTAATGTATGATGCTGAATGGAATTATTTAGAACACGTTTCCTATACCAATTTAAAATCTGATAAATATCAGGCTGTTCATAGTGGTGATATTATTTCTGCACCCAATGGTGCATCTGAGTTTATCGATTTAGACATACCCTCAGTATTAAAGTATGGTGGTAGATATATAGTTGTTAGTGTTTTGTCTTTTAACGAGCATCCTTTCTGTAATATTCCTGAATGCTTTGCAGGTTGGATGATTCGCCAAGATGCTGCTAGTGGAGATATTTATGAACCTCAGACTGTACAAGATAAGGTAGATTTGACTGCTAATACTGCCATTAGTATTCCTGCTATTTTGGATTTAGGAAGTCGAGAAATACTGTGGACGGATATGAGTCTTTCCCGTCAGCCTAGCTGGTGCAGAGGTAATAATATTGAGAATAATCAAAAGGGCATGGTATTGATTGGTAAAGCTTTGACAAGTTTAAATAAGCCTAAACTGGATCGATTATTTAAACTTCACGTGCAGGCTAGGGGAGAAGAAGTAAGTACTCCAGAAGCAGCCGATACTGTTTTTTCTGTTGAGTTAGGAATTACACCTTTTGAGGTCGATGCAATTGCAGCACAATTTTTAGTTTAGTTTTTATCCCAACTCTCTTTTGTCATTCTAGGAGAATTTAAAGAATTTACGTCATTTCAGCCTACGAAAAATCGAGGTTTCAATCCACTCTGATAGAAGAGAGCTAAAATTAATTCTGAACAAGATCGTATTTCCTGTAAAAATTCTTTAATCTCGACTTATCTGCTTTGCCCTTTAACTTTCATTCATTGTCCATTGTCGATTATCAATAACCAAAGAACTTGGCGTTTGATTCCTCTTCTGCAAGCTTCGGGAGAGGTACAAATGGCTGTGGATAATTGGTTACTAGAAAAACATCGCCAAGGAAACCATCCTTCTACATTAAGGTTTTACACTTGGTTTCCCAGTGCGATTTCCCTTGGTTATCATCAGCAAGATTATCCCCAATTTTGGCAAAAACTAGACTTAGATATAGTATCTCGCCCTACAGGAGGAAAAGCTGTGTTACATCAAGGAGATTTAACATACACAGTAGTTACTTCCTCTGTTCCAGGTAAACGCTGGGAAGTATACAAATATATCTGTCAATTTTTAATCGACGGATGGCGATCGCTTGGTGTAAACTTAGATTATGGTACTGCTGTCAAAGAATACGCTAATCATCATAATTGTTTTGCCACTGCTACAGGTGCAGATTTGATCGCAGAAAATGGTCAAAAAGCGATCGGTAGCGCGCAACTGCGTCGCCGAAATGCTATTCTGCAACATGGCTCAATGACCTTAAAAGATAATTATGACCTATTTATTAAGATATTTAACGAACCAGCACCCCAAAATTTGCTTACAATCATCCCTTCATCAGAAAATAGAGCTATTCCCAAAATAGTAGAGGCTCTTACTGAAGCTGCTAAAGATTGGTTTAAGATAAATTTAGTCTTGCAACCATTATCTTTAGAGGAATGGCAGGATATTTTAAATAACCCTGTTTCAGTAAGATACTAAAATTATTGAAGTTAAATAAATTGATTGCAACATTATGAGCGTAGTTAGTCAAGTAATTCTCAAAGCAGACGATGAACTCCGCTATCCCAGTAGTGGAGAGCTAGCAGGAATCAAAAAATTTTTAAAAACTGGCGCACAAAGAGTACGCATTGCGGAAACTCTAGCAGCTAGTGAAAAGAAAATTGTTGATAAAGCTAGTAAAGAGCTATTTCGACTGCGTCCTGAATATCGTTCTCCTGGCGGTAATGCCTACGGACAAAAAGAGTACAATCAATGTATTCGTGACTTTGGTTGGTATTTGCGTCTTGTTACCTATGGTATTTTAGCAGGAGACAAAGAACCTATTGAAAACACTGGTTTAATCGGTGTTAGAGAAATGTATAACTCTCTTGGTGTACCAGTACCAGGAATGATTGATTCTATTCGTTGTTTAAGAGATGCTTCTATTGCCCTTTTAAGTAAAGAAGATGCACAAGAGGCTGCTCCTTATTTCGATTACATCATTCAAACCATGTCTTAAGCGGGAAGATTAAACTCACTTAAGAAAACTAATTAATAACATCAACTTATAGTATTAGGTAATGGATAATAGGCAATAGGGCAAAAGCTCCTTTGTCGATTATTGATTGCCTTTTACTATCTTAAAAAATAATCGATCGTCAATTGACCTAGTAGTAGATCGCAAAAATTATGATAACCCATTATTTTTCTGACACCCTACATCTTATTTCAATTGGTCAGAGAGACTCCGCCGTCCCCATTCGTCCCGTCAGGGCGGGATAATAAGGATAAATAAAACGACGGAACTTACTCTGACTTCGTCAAAATTAACTTCGCGAAATACTAGCTTCATGGATTGGTTTAAAAAAATCCCGCGAATTTCTCCGATACTTTTAATAGCTACTCATGGGGTATTTGGCTGGCTTTATGGTTCTTGGGTAATAGAAGAACTAGCCACCAAAGCAAGACTCTGGTATGCATGGGTAACGCCATCAACTGCTTTGGCAATTTCCTATGGATTGGGTTTGCTGTCTATTATCTTAGTAATTTTATTTTTTACCACTCCCATAACTCTTATAACTTTAGGGATGGACAACTGGTTCAGAGCAGATGCTAAAGCCTTATTTACCATTATCGTAAGTATCGTGCTTTTCGCCATAATTATAGAATACCCTGTTGTTTTAATTCGTTTCTTAATTTTATCGGCTGCTGCAATGTTATTTCGCCTAGATTTGCAAACTGCTGGTTGTTCTCACAAAATAGCTCAAGTTATTCTAATAGTGCTGGGTTTGACTGCATTTACTATCGGGATGCTGTTGTTCAAATTTTACGGCAAATCCCTTTTTTGATTTTTTATTTATCTTCTTAAAGCTATAAGCTCTAAGCCTAAGCTAATAGCTTTGTACTTGACTGCCTACCAGCAATCACGCTCTGAGTTTAAGACTCCAAAGAAGTGAGCGTTGTCTACAATCAGGCAGGGTCTAATACCCTGTTTGATTGGCTTATAGCTTAAGGCTTATAGCTAGGAGCTTCGCTCCTTTATTAAAACTTTACAAAGTTTGAGAGATCAAAACTCAAAAAATAGCTGTTTTACCAATCTCTTCATCTCTAATTCATAAAACAGCCAATTATTATAAAGATTTCATCAAAATCTTATGTAATATCATTCTAATTTTTTCGAGAAAGTGTAAAGTTTAAAAATAATTTTAAAGAATTAATCTCATAACTTCTGTAAAAATACTTACTTTTACTACAGTAATGTCTTAAAAAAATTAGTACGTGTTTTTTCATTTAAAGTTAACTTCAATCGGTATCTGTACACAAATTACAAAACTAAAGATCAATTTAATTTGAGGTAAAGCAAAGTGGCTCTCGATGGATTAAATCTCGCAAACTCAGATGGTAATAGCGGTTTCGTTATTATCGGTGAAGATCGATTTGGTAATGTAGGAAGCTCTGTGAGCAATGCAGGGGATGTTAACGGCGATGGTATTGACGATCTGATTATTGGCGCACCTGGGGCTGGAGAAGAAGTTAATTACTCTGGGTATTACGGAGAATATACTTCTTCTGATCGTCGAGGAGAAGCTTACATTATTTTTGGTCGTACTGAGGGTTTTGATGTTGAATTAAATGTATCCGCTCTTGATGTTAGTAATGGCTTCCAACTCAGTGGCATCAACTCCGATGACAATCTGGGACGCTCTGTCAGCAATGCAGGGGATGTTAACGGCGATGGTATTGACGATCTGATTGTCAGCGCGCCTTTTGCTGATAATCCCAGTGATTCTTACAATAGTGACGGAGAAGCCTATATTATTTTTGGTAGTACTGAGGGTTTCGACTCTAAGTTAGATGTATCCACTCTTGATGGTAGTAATGGTTTTATAATCCCTGGTAATGCTGATGGAGATAATTTAGGTCGTTCTGTAAGTAGTGCAGGAGATATTAACGGTGATGGGATTGACGATCTGATTATTGGCGCGCCTGAAGCTGGAGAAGAAGTTACTTCTTATTACGGAAACTATACTTATTCTGATCGTCGAGGGGAAGCATATATTGTTTTTGGTAGTACTGAGGGCTTCAATACTGAATTAGATTTATCGACTCTTAATGGGAGTAATGGCTTTCAAATCAATGGCATCAACTCCTATGACAATCTGGGAAGTTCTGTAAGCAATGCAGGAGATATTAACGGTGATGGGATTGACGATCTGATTATTGGCGCACCTTATGCTAATGATTCTGATGATTATTACAGTAGTCGCGGAGAAGCCTATATTATTTTTGGTAGTACTAAAGACTTTGACTCTGAGTTAGATATCAATGCTCTCAATGGTAGTAATGGTTTTACAATCCCTGGCAATGGGGATAATGATAATTTAGGTCGTTCTGTCAGTAATGCAGGAGATATCAATGGTGATGGGATTGACGATCTGATTATTGGCGCACCCTACGCGGGAGAAAAAGTTATTTTTGATTACGGATTCTATACTAATTCGGATCGTCGAGGTGAAGCTTATATTGTTTTTGGTAGTACTGAGGGTTTCGATGCCGAATTAGATTTATCTACTCTCGATGGTAGCAATGGCTTCCAAATCAGTGGCATCAACTCCTATGACAATCTGGGACGTTCTGTAAGCAGTGCGGGAGATTTTAATGGTGATGGTTTCGACGATATTATCATCAGCGTACCCTATGCTAATTCTAGCTATGATTACAACACTGAAGGGCAAGTTTACTTGCTATTCGGAAATAGTGGTAGTTTTGATGCCAACATAGATTTAAATACTCTCGATCCCAATGATGGTCTTCTTCTCAGTCGCAATAACTATGAAGGTTTTGGAAACTCTGTTAGCGGTTCAGGAGACTTGAATGGTGATAGTTTTGACGATCTTGTTATCGGTGCGCCCAATGCCGATACTGACTTTTCTTATGACGGTGAAGGCAAAGCTTATGTGGTTTTTGGTTTCACCCCTCTAGATATAACTGGAACAGTAGACAATGACTCACTGACTGGGACTATTGGTGCAGACTCCCTTTCTGGTTTAAAAGGAGATGACACCCTTGATGGATTAGCAGGTAGTGACACCCTCAAAGGTGGCAAAGGAAACGATCGCCTGCTCGGACAAGATGGTAACGATCTGCTTAATGGTGATGCCGATAATGATACCCTAGAAGGTGGTAGAGGAGAAGATACACTCAAAGGTGGTTCTGGTAACGATCGCCTTTTAGGACAAGAGGATGATGATATTCTTCGAGGAAATGCTGGAAATGACACTCTTCAAGGAAATTCTGGTAACGATCTTCTCAATGGTGATACTGGTAGCGATCGCATTTTTGGGCAGTATGGAAATGATACCATCAATGGTGGTACAGGAGAAGATACTCTCAATGGTCAACAAGGTAACGATACCCTTAATGGTGGTGCTGGTGACGATATCCTTAATGGTGGAGATCGAGCAGATATCTTGAGAGGTGGTGCTGGATTTGACTATCTTGCAGGAGGAAATGGTGATGATGAACTCTCTGGCGCAGATGGTGACGATACTTTAATCGGGATTGAAACTGATATTCGTGAATCCAACTTTGGTTTAGGAGAAATTGATACTCTTACTGGTGGTGCTGGAGAAGATACTTTTGTCTTAGGTGATTCCGATACTGTTTATTATTCTGATGCGGACAATTTTTCTGCTGGAGAATCTGATTTTGCCATGATTACAGACTTGAATACTAATCAAGATACAATTCAGCTAACTGGTTCGGCAGAATTATATAGTTTAGATTTCTTTGGTTCTGAAGCAGGAACTATTGATGCCAAACTAATTTACGATCCAGGAATTGAAACTGCGGGAGAACTTATTGGTGTCTTAAAAAATATTTCTCCTGAGTTGACTATGGATGATTCTGTATTTGCTTTTGTCTGAACTAATTTCAACTTGAGAGCTAATTTTTGATTTTCTTTAAGGGCGAACTACGGTTCGCCTTTGCTATAAATATCTAAGCTAGAAAATTATTAATTAAAAATGGATCGTAAAAAAATACAACGTCTACTTATTGTTGTCTTTGGTTTGGCATTTATTGGCTCTACAGGCTTTGCCATAATTGGTAGTTTATTTCGTCGAGATACTGTTACGGAAAATTATGCTGCTACCACCGAAGCTACTTCAGCAACAGAACAGTTACAAGCTCAAGCACAAGGATACGCCAAAGTTTTAGAACGAGAGCCAGAGAATACCACCGCTTTAATGGGTTTGCTACAGGCTAGTTTACAAACTGGTGATTTAGAAACTGCGATCGCACCTTTGAAAAAACTAATTGAACTATACCCTGAAAGAACCGAATTAAACACCTTGTTAACAGAAATTGAAACAGAATTAAAACAGCAGCCTGAGCAAACTACAACAGAACCCAACACAGAAGTCCCTGAGTAAACTATAAATTTAAAAAGAATGCAGAAGTCAGGAGAATTAATGCTGCGATAATTTCAACCTGTGATGTTTTCACCTTAACCTTTCTTTCTTCTTCCCTATTGCAGATTACAGCTATAACTAAGCCATTACCATACCGCCATCAACATTAAAAGTTTGTCCTGTAATGTAGGCTGCTGCGGGGTCTGCTGCTAAGAAACGAATCATTCCTGCTATTTCTTCGGGATTTCCATAACGACCCAAAGGAATCATTTTTAAAATCTCATCTTCCCCTTTGAGATCTTGAGTCATATCTGTAGCAATAAAGCCTGGTGCAACCGCATTTACTGTAACACCGCGAGAAGCTAATTCTTTAGCAACCGTTTTGGTCATCCCAATCACTCCTGCTTTAGCAGCACTATAATTCGCCTGACCAGGATTACCCATTTGTCCCGCAACCGAAGCAATATTAATAATTCTGCCACTACGTTGTTTTAACATGGTTTTGGTAACAGCCTTTGTGCAAAGAAATACCCCTGTTAAATTGAGATTGATTACAGCTTGCCATTGTTCGAGCTTCATCCGCATCATTAAAGTATCTTTAGTGATACCCGCATTATTGACCAACACATCAATATGAGAATATTTGGCTAAAGTTTCTTTGATTAAATTATCTACTTGTTCTGATTGCGAAACATCACCTTGAAGTGCAACAGCTTCTCCTCCAGCACCAACAATAGTTTTTACAACCTCATCCGCAGCATCACTAGATCGAGCATAATTGACTACTACCTTTGCTCCTACTCTAGCTAATTCCAAAGCTGTGGCTTTACCAATTCCTCGCGATGCACCAGTTACAATTGCCACTTTATCTTTAAGTTGCTGTAAATTTTCTGGCAATCTTTCCATCAGAGATCTCTCCTATTTTTATCTTGCTGGATAATTGTACGCTTCTGACGGATTCCCAGACAAGAGATAGTAAGATTTGATTATCTAAATCAGAATTTTAACAGAGTTCAAACAAATGTAGTAATTAGTAGCAAGATTAAAGTCGGGACATATAATTTATGGATTATTTCTCTCAATATTTTGATGTCAAAGTATCTTTTTAACTTCATAAATAAATCTCTCAAAACTCATTGAAAATAGTCACAAGAGAATCATCGTCTGTCGCTGTTCTTTGCTGATTATTTTGATAAAAAAGTAACCACTTCTGTCATAATATCTTTAATTTCATATTAATTTTTGATGTCAATGTCATGAAAAATCAATAGAAATATCGAGTATAACAGTATCTTACCTTAAGATAATTACAAATAATGCCACACGCAAAGCAACAAAAATGTTTATTTCGCAACAAAATACCGTTTTGTGGTTGAAAAAAAATCTTTTCAGCACTTGGTACAACACTATACTAACTATTGTCAGTGTATGGTTGATTTTTTTGGTTGTTTCAGGATTGATTAACTGGTCACTAACTACAGCACAATGGTCAGTACTTGATGCTAATTTTCGTCTCTTTTTTACTGGTCTTTATCCCCTAAAGTATCTGTGGCGCACTTGGGCTACTTTAGGCGTTATTGTTGCTTTTAGTGGTCTTTCCTGGGGTTTACTAAATCATCAAGCTGCTTCTTTTTTTAATGCACGAATTCTCATTGTTCTGGGTATTATTGCTCTTACTTGTGCTATTATCGCTTTTCCTGCAGGAATTCAATCTAGTTTGATTCTTTTTGGAATGTTAATTTTACTAATTGTCAGTGCAGTTATTGGGCGACAAATCGGGCAAAAAATTCCTAGTTTAGTAACGTGGCTTCCTTTAATGTGGCTTGGTGCTTTCTTTATTAATTTGTGGTTACTATTGGGAGTGACATCTGTCAAACTGGACAATCTTAGCGGTCTAATTTTAACTATTTTGATTTCTGTAATCAGTATTGTCCTCTGCTTTCCTTTCGGCATTTTATTAGCGTTAGGTAGACGAAGTAAATTACCGATAATTCGCTGGTTATCGATCGCCTATATTGAAATTATTCGGGGTATACCCTTGATTGGGACTTTGTTTATGGCACAAGTTATGTTGCCTTTAGTATTACCTCCTGATATCAGACCAGATCGAGTCGTAAGAGCGATCGCTGGAATGACTCTTTATAGCTCTGCATATTTGGCAGAAAATATTCGTGGAGGCTTACAATCGATTCCTACTGGTCAAGTTGAAGCAGCTGAAGCATTAGGTCTTAACCCACTTTATACCCTTAGTTTTATTGTCTTACCCCAAGCTCTCAGAGCAGTTATTCCTAGCATTGTGGGACAGTTCATTAGTTTATTTAAAGATACTTCTCTCTTGGCAATTGTTGGCTTGGTAGACCTGTTGGGAATTGCCCAAAAAATCCTGGCTAATCCCAAATTCCTGGGACGTTACGGAGAAGTTTACTTATTTGTGGCTGCTATTTATTGGTTGTGTTGTTACTCAATGTCCTTAGCCAGTAGAAAACTAGAAAATCAAACAACTCATCATTAGCAGCCAAAAGTATAGGGGCGATTCGCTCCTACTAACTATGAACCATCAATTCAGATTCCGACGAATTAGAAAACTCTTTGACTAACTTACGAAACTCTTCTCCATCAATACTTTCTTTTTCAATTAGAATATCTGTAATCCTGTCAATAGCGTATCGGTTATCACGAATAATTTTTTTAGCATTGTCATAGCATTGCAACACAATCGCACGTATCTGGTTATCAATTCGCGAAGAAATTGCCTCAGAATATTCAGATCTTTGCATTGAATCATTACCTAAAAAGACTGGTTGTTCTTGACCCTCTAAAGCTAAAGGTCCTAGATCTGACATTCCAAACTTGGTTACCATTTTTCGAGCCATCGAAGTTAACATTTGAATATCTTGACCAGCTCCTTGAGTGATCTCATCCTTGCCAAATATTATTTCTTCTGCTGCTCTACCCCCTAAAGTTGAGGTGATTTGAGCCAAGATTTTTGATTTAGTTTCTAATCCTAATTCTTCCCCTGGAGTAAACCAAGTTAGCCCTCCTGCTCCACCTCTGGGTATGATAGTCACTTTTTCTACAGGATCGTGATTGGGAGTCACCGTAGCTACAATCGCATGACCAATTTCGTGATAAGCAATTAATCGTTTGGATTTGCTATCTACCAACGGTGTGCCTTCCATTCCTGCAACCACCCGATCGATCGCATCGTTGATCTCTTTTTGGGTGACCGCTTCTTTTCGTCTTCTAGCGGTAAAAATAGCTGCCTCATTGAGTAAATTGGCGAGATCTGCGCCAGTGAAACCAGGAGTGCGACGAGCAACTGCTTCTAAAGAAACTTCTGAAGCGATTTTCTTATTACGAGAATGAACCTCTAAAATTCCCAATCTTCCCTGATAATCGGGATAATCTACGATTACTTGACGGTCGAAACGCCCAGGGCGCAATAAAGCTTGGTCGAGAACATCAGGACGATTAGTAGCTGCAATCACAATAATTCCTGAATTACCTTCAAAACCATCCATCTCTGTTAATAATTGGTTGAGGGTTTGTTCGCGCTCATCATTACCTCCGCCAATACCAGCACCTCTTTGACGACCCACAGCATCAATCTCATCGATAAAAATTAAGCAAGGTGCATTTTCTTTAGCTTTTTTAAATAAGTCTCTAACCCTTGATGCACCAACACCGACGAACATTTCGACAAATTCTGAACCAGAGATACTAAAGAAAGGTACACCAGCCTCTCCAGCGATCGCTTTAGCCAATAAAGTTTTACCAGTCCCAGGAGGTCCTACCAACAACATTCCTCTGGGAATTTTTGCTCCAATTGCAGTAAATTTTTCTGGCTCTTTGAGAAAAGTAACTACTTCCTGTAACTCCTCTTTTGCTTCTTCAATTCCCGCTACATCATCAAATTTGATCCCTGTTTTTGCTTCCATCTGAAATCTCGCTTTTGATTTACCAAAACTAAAAGCTTGACCAGAAGCTCCCGCAGAACGACGGATAATCATAATTAATGCACCCAAAAGCATAAAAATGATGATTAAATTGAGTAAAATACTGGCAGTAGCAGAACGATCCAGAGAAGACCGAACTTCTAAATTTGCCCCAGATTTAGTGATACGAGAACTTAATCGAGGATTGTTCTCAAATAGAACTACTTCTTTTTGTGGAGCTTTTTCATCTTCTCCTTTAAGGGTTACTCGCGCTCTTTGTGCCGTTTCATCCAACTCTACTTCTTTCACATCGCCCTGTTCTAATTTCTGCAAAAATTGACCATAACTCATTTGATTGTCAGCTTTTTGCGCCAAAGTAGGAGTAGCCACAAGAAAAGTCTGCAAAATCATCCAACCAGCAGCTAACTTACGTAAATGGCTCATTTTTTGAGATTTTTTCGCTTTTTGACGTGAATTCGCATTAAAACGCGATAAGTAAGAATGATTGACTGAGGACTTTTGTTTCATCGGATAACTTCTTGAGTTTTTCTTATGGAAGGTTACTCTGTTGCTAGATTAACTCAAGCGTAACCAAAAACTCTTGGGTTTAGCTACCCAATCAATAAATTTGCAATTTAATTCATCTTCTGCCAGATGTAATTGATAGTTCATGAGAAAAAGCAATCATTCTTAATAAACTCTTTAAGTTTACTCGGTCGAATAGCACGATGTTTATTGTTCGGAAAATCACTTCATCTTTAGGTAAATATCCCTAAAAATGGAGTTTCTACCTTATTGTTAACTTTTGTTTCGAGAAATTGCAATTAGTTTACATTTTTGTTTTTATGAGAAGCGGAGAAACATTATGTTACATATTTTTCTCACAAAATTTATGATGAGATTGTTTGAGTAAAACAATCTTCAAAACTTAAGCATTTATTTCATTATTGACGAAGTCGAAGCAGACTCCGTTTTAAAAAGACGAAGTGCTTTCGACTTGTCAACTAAGTATTTTTTGAAAAACCATTTTTTTAAGAAGTCAAAACTTAGAATGCAATCATAAAAGAAAAAAATCTTTGAGCGAGCGATTTAAACCTATTAAATTTTATTTTTCAGGAGTCAGAATATGCTAGGAAAATTAATTAACTTTGGAAAAAAAAATAAATTTTATTTGGAAGTAGGCGAAAATGCTAGTCTTGCAGATAAAGTAGAGGCTGTAGCCACTAAAGTCAAAGAAGAAACTAAGGAAGTAAAGCAAGCTGTTACGGAGTCTCAAGCAGTACAAGAAATCAAGTCAGAAACCAAGCAAATTGCAGAAGAAGCTAAATCTAAAGTAGCTACCGTAGCAGCTAAAAGCGAAAAAACAAAACCTGCTCCAGAAAAAACGCCTGCTCCAGCAGTTATTGACACTTCTTACTCTGAAGAACCATTCTGGGTAAAATTAATGTATAAAACTAGCCAGCAGAAAGAAGCCGAACAAAGTGCGGAAAAAACATTTGCCACCGACTATTTGATCTCAAAACCTAAATCTCGTCGTCGTCCTGGCGGTAGCCTCGATAAATTTAAAACCATGGCTCGCCAATCCAGAGTTAAATTTTAAATTAAAATAAAACTCAATCTTCGTTAATACTGGAGGAAATTAACTAAATTTTCTCTATTTTTTGTCTAAAAAATATAAAGCTTGTCAAAAAGATACCACTTCATATATCATAAGTGATTGTGGCTAAATAAAAATTTAGAACTCAACCCCAGCGAAAGCAAAAATAAAGTTTGTATCGTGGGGGGATATTATAGCGTTTTCTGCCTCCTTGGGAAACTGGAGATAGTTCGATTCTCTAAGTCTTAAGGAAATCAGGCAAATATTAAGAACCAGATAATTAGAGATTCTTCAAATCACAAGACTCTGGTTGTAAATTTTAGAAAACAAAAATCTATATCCTAAAACCTGCACATTTTCCTAACATTAGTAGCATTGAAATCTGCTGCTAACCAAGAGATTGTGTGTTTATTAAGAGAAACAATTAAAGCAAATTGCTTTAGTTGGTTTCAATGTTGTTTAGCAAGTAAAAAAGGGGTTTAGTCAAAGTGTCCGTTGGCATACTCGGTACCAAACTAGGCATGACCCAAGTATTTGAACCAGAAACAGGGAAAGCCATTCCTGTGACGGTTATTCAAGCTGGTCCTTGCACTATTACTCAAATTAAAACCAAAGAAACTGATGGTTACACCTCAGTACAAATTGGTTATCAAGAAGTTAAAGAAAAAGCTTTAAGCAAACCAGAATTGGGACACTTGAAAAAGTCTTCTGCCAATCCGTTACGCCATCTTAAAGAGTATCGTACAGATAATGTGGGTGAATACGAACTGGGTCAAACATTAGGCGCAGCTTTGTTTGATAGTGGTGCATTGGTTGACATAAGTGGAGACACTATGGGTAGAGGTTTCGCTGGTTACCAAAAGCGTCATAACTTTAAAAGGGGGCAAATGGCTCACGGTTCTAAAAACCATCGTTTACCAGGTTCAACAGGTGCAGGTACTACTCCTGGTCGTGTTTATCCAGGTAAGAAAATGGCTGGACGTTACGGTGGGACTAAAGTAACCATTCGTAAATTACAAGTAGTGCAGGTTGACTCAGAGCAAAATGTACTACTCATAAAAGGTGCTGTTCCAGGAAAACCAGGAGCATTATTGAGCATTGCACCCGCCAACATAGTTGGAGCTAAATAAAGATGCAAACAAAGGTGATTTCTCATCTATAAGCGGTCAGACCCCGCGTCGGAAGAGGCAATTAACAGTCTTTTCGGGAAGTTAACTTAGCTGAGAAAACTACGAATTACGTCCTCAGAAACTACTGCTCGTCATCACTCCGCAAGAGGGTAGACCCTGCGTCACCGTTAAGCGTTTATCCCTATCGTATTTGGGGGAAGGGAATACTTCCCTAGCAAAAGAATGCTGAGCGATAGAAAGAACACACAGTAAAACAGGCTCCAGCCTAAGACGCGCATCAAGCAGATTTCTGGTTATTAGTAATCAATAACAAACAACTATGGTTAATTGTACAGTTAAAAATTGGCAAGGGGAGCAAGTAGGTGAGGCTAGTCTAGAGCTTACAGTCGCCAAAGAAGAAACTGCTTCCCACATCGTTCATCGAGCTTTAGTCAGACAAATGGCAATGGCTCGTCAAGGTACAGCTTCCTCTAAAACTAGATCGGAAGTTCGTGGTGGAGGACGCAAACCTTGGAGACAGAAAGGAACAGGACGCGCTCGTGCCGGTTCATCTCGTTCTCCTCTCTGGCGTGGTGGTGGTGTCATTTTTGGACCCAAACCCAGAGATTTTAGCGTCAAAATGAACAAAAAAGAGCGACGTTTAGCCTTAAAAACTGCTTTCGTTGCTCGTCTAGAAGATTCCATTGTCGTAGAAAACTTTGCCGAACAAATCACCAAACCAAAAACTAAAGAAGTTATTGCTGCTTTAGAACGCTGGGGATTGGATTCAACCAGTAAAATTTTACTAATTGTGACAGATATTCCTGAAAATCTTCATTTATCAACCCGTAACATTAGTAACGTCAAGCTACTCAAAGCAGGTAATTTGAACGTTTATGATTTACTTAATGCAAAGCAAATAGTGGTTACTACTGGGGCTTTGGCAAAAATACAGGAGGTTTACGGTGAAAGAGTATAATCCTAGAGATTTAGCAGACCTAATTCTTAAGCCCATAATCACAGAAAAGGCAACGTTGCAAATGGAAGAGAATAAGTATGTCTTTGATGTACTTCCCAAAGCAACTAAACCTGAAATTAGAGCAGCTATCGAAAGTTTATTTGACGTAAAAGTAACTAGCGTCAATACACTAAAACTGCCTCGTAAAAAAAAGAGAGTAGGCAGATATCTTGGTTACAAGGCTCAATACAAAAGAGCAATTGTAACTCTACAAGAAGGTGATTCTATCGCTCTATTCCCCGAACTTTAAACTACTGCTTTAGTTCTTGGACACAGTTACTACCCGACAAACAACGAGCTAACACAAAAAAAACTTCACATTTAATATTAATTATGGGTACTCGTTCATTTAGACCATACACACCAGGAACTCGCCAAGCGACGATTCCCGATTTTTCCGAAATTACTAAAAGTAAACCAGAAAAATCATTAACCAAATACAATCATCGACGCAAAGGACGCAATAATCGTGGGGTTATTACCAGCCGTCGGCGTGGTGGTGGACACAAGCGTCTTTATCGCTTCATTGATTTTAAGAGGGATAAATATGATATTCCTGCTACTGTAATTGCTATTGAATACGATCCTAACCGTAACGCAAGAATTGCTTTAGTGGAGTATCAAGATGGAGAAAAACGTTACATACTTGCTCCTGCGGGAATTGGCGTAGGTACAGAAATCGTTTCTGGTCCCGAATCTCCTATTGAAGTTGGTAATGCTCTTCCTTTAAGCAAGATTCCTCTTGGGGAAACTGTTCACAACATAGAATTAAAGGTGGGGAAAGGCGGACAGATTGTGCGTGCTGCTGGAACTGCTGCCAAAGTAATGGCAAAAGAAGGAAATTACGTCACAATTGGTTTACCTTCTAAGGAAGTTCGCATGGTGAGAAAAGAATGTTATG
Organism: Hyella patelloides LEGE 07179; assembly: GCF_900659865.1. GTDB lineage: Bacteria > Cyanobacteriota > Cyanobacteriia > Cyanobacteriales > Xenococcaceae > Hyella > Hyella patelloides. The sequence continues at coordinate 20,377 of NZ_LR213805.1, read as the reverse complement.
CCACCATCGGACAGGTAGGTAATGCCGAATTTAGAAACCTCAAACTCGGAAAAGCAGGAAGAACTCGTCATTTAGGTAAAAGACCCCAAGTTAGAGGTAGTGCCATGAACCCCTGCGATCACCCTCATGGTGGTGGTGAAGGGCGCGCTCCTATTGGCAGAAGCGGTCCTGTAACTCCTTGGGGTAAGCCAGCTTTAGGTCTGAAAACTCGCAAAAAAAACAAGCCCAGCAATCGCTTAATTGTACGCCGTCGTCGTTAATCATTTGGACCAGAGAAAACCTGCTTTTTTTACAGTACGGCTTTCTCTTAACCAAGTGAGTCGACAATTCGCCCCCACTGTTTACTATTGATTGGAAAACTATGAGTCGCTCTTTAAAAAAAGGTCCTTTTATTGCTGATAAACTCCTCAGAAAAATTGAGAAACTAAATTCAGAAAATAAAAAAGAAGTTATCAAAACCTGGTCGCGAGCTTCGACAATTTTACCTCAAATGGTCGGTCATACCATAGCCGTTCACAATGGTCGCCAGCACATTCCTGTGTTTATCAGCGATCAAATGGTTGGTCATAAGTTAGGGGAATTTGCTCCTACCCGCACTTTTAAAGGTCATGCCAAAAGTGATAAAAAAGCTCGACGATAGCACCATCTAAGTTTAGAAGATAATTATGGCATTAGACACAACAAATGAAACAAGAGCGATCGCTAGATACATCCGAATGTCTCCTCATAAAGTAAGAAGAGTCTTGGATCAAATTCGCGGTCGCCAATACAGAGAAGCACTGATTATTCTGGAATTTATGCCTTATAAAGCTTGCGATCCAGTGCTGAAAGTACTCCGCTCTGCGGTAGCCAACGCAGAACACAATGCAGGATTAGATCCTGCAACTCTAGTTGTTAGCCGAGCATTTGCTGATGGGGGTCCTGTTCTCAAACGTTATCGACCCAGAGCGCAAGGCAGAGCTTATCAAATCCGTAAGCCTACTTGTCATATTACTGTAGCAGTTGCGCCTCAAGTAGCTGAGTAGTTCATAATTTTAGAGGAAATATTAGTGGGTCAGAAAATACATCCAATTGGGTTTCGTTTAGGGTACACCAAAGAACATCAATCTTGTTGGTATGCAGATAAAAAACGTTATCCAGAATTATTACAAGAAGACCGTTTAATTCGCCAGTACGTGGCGAAAGAATTAAGTAACGCGGGGATCTCTCAGGTCAAAATTGAACGCAAAGCCGATCAAATCGATCTGGCAATTCATACTGCTCGACCTGGAGTAGTAGTGGGTCGTGGTGGTACGGGAATTGAAAAGTTACGCAACGATCTTCAAGAAGCTGTTGGCAATAACCGCCAAATTCGCATCAATGTCATTGAAGTATCAAGAGTTGATGCAGATGCAGCTTTGATTGCTGAGTATATCACTCAACAGCTAGAGCGTCGGGTTTCTTTTCGTCGTGTAGTGCGTCAAGCAATCCAAAGAGCGCAAAGAGCGGAAGTTCAAGGGATTAAAATTCAAGTAGGTGGTCGTTTAAACGGTGCAGAAATTGCCCGTACAGAATGGGTTAGAGAAGGACGCGTACCTCTTCATACCCTCAGAGCGGATATTGATTACGCTTATCGCACAGCTTTAACCATCTACGGAATTTTAGGGGTTAAAGTTTGGGTCTTCAAAGGCGAGATTATCCCTGGACAAGAAGAAGTTGCAGCACCTACTCCTTCTCAAGCACCTCGTCGTAACCGTCGTCGTCAAAAATTTGAAGATCGTTCTGAATAACTTTTACACTCTTTAACTAGCAACCAAATACTATGCTAAGTCCAAGAAGAACTAAATTTCGTAAACAACATAGAGGTCGGATGAGAGGAATGGCTCACCGAGGTAATACTCTTAACTTTGGAGACTATGCCTTGCAAGCTACCGAGCCTTCTTGGATCACCTCTCGTCAAATCGAAGCAGCCCGACGAGCCATGACACGCTATGTCAAAAGGGGCGGAAAAATTTGGATTAGGATTTTTCCTGATAAACCAGTTACCATGCGTCCAGCAGAAACTCGTATGGGTTCTGGTAAAGGTTCTCCCGAATTCTGGGTAGCAGTAGTCAAACCAGGACGGGTCATGTTTGAAATGTCTGGAGTACCCGAACCAATTGCCAAAGAAGCAATGAGACTTGCAGCCCAAAAACTACCCATCAAAACTAAATTTATTACTCGCGATGAGGAGTATAAATAAACTATGGCTTTACCCAGTATAGAAGACGCGAGAAAGTTCAGCGACGAAGATCTCGCAGCAGAAATTTTAGCTGTAAAGCGGGAACTGTTTCAGTTAAGACTGGAACAAGCAACTCGCCGTTTGGAAAAACCCCATTTGTTTAAACATACGAAACATCGCCTCTCTCAATTGTTAACAGTAGAGCGCGAGCGTCAGCTAAATATTGCACTAAATATTGCACCCACTACACAAGACAATTCTGAACAGGAATAATTAATAGTTATGGCAGTAAAAGAAAGAGTAGGGGAAGTAGTAAGCGACAAAATGGATAAAACCGTAGTTGTTGCTATCGAAAACCGTTCTCCTCACCCCAAATACAAAAAAATTGTAGTTCGCACTAAAAAATATAAAGTTCACGACGAATCAAACCAATGCAAAATTGGCGATCGCGTGAGAATCCGCGAAACTAGACCCCTCAGTCGTACTAAACGCTGGACTGTGGCAGAAATTTTAGACAATAAAAATTCTTAACTCTTATTTAGATAAATCTAACCACCGTGATACAACAACAGACTTATCTTAATGTTGCCGATAATAGTGGAGCGCGTAAGCTAATGTGTTTACGAGTTCTGGGTAAAGGTAACGCCACCTACGCCAGCATTGGCGATGTTATTACCGCTGTAGTCAAAGATGCCTTACCTAACATGGCAGTCAAAAAATCCGATGTCGTTAGAGCAGTGGTGGTTCGCACCAAACAGCCCTTACGTAGAGATAGTGGCATGAGTATTCGCTTTGATGATAATGCTGCGGTAATCATTAATACTGATAATAACCCCCGAGGAACCAGGGTTTTTGGACCTGTAGCGCGGGAGTTAAGAGAGAAAAACTTTACTAAAATCGTATCTCTAGCTCCGGAGGTAATCTAATGGCAAAAACTAAAAAGCCCCAACGCTATAAAATGCACGTCAAAAAAGGAGACACTATTCAGGTGATTTCTGGTCGTGACAAAGGAAAGGTAGCAGAAATTTTGCAAACTCTACCTAAAACTAGCCAAGTAGTGGTTAAAGGGGTCAATATTCGTACCAAGCACGTTAAACCCCAACAAGATGGGGAATCAGGGCAAATTGCTACGTTTGAAGCTCCCATTAATAGTTCTAACGTGATGCTTTATTCCGAGAAAGAAAAAGTTGCTAGTCGTGTCGGCTACACCGTTACTGAAGATGGTCGTAAAGTGCGTGTCCTCAAAAAGACTGGCGAAATTATTGATTAATTTAATAGTCAATCATTAACTTTATTCCGCAGAGTCCTGACCAAGCCCAGGAAATAATTAAGAGTAAAAAACTATGGCAGTTAAGCTTAAAGAAGACTACAAAAAAGACATTGTACCCAAGCTCAAAGAACAGTTTGGTTACAGTAACATTCACCAAGTTCCGAAAGTTGACAAAATTATTATTAACCGAGGTTTAGGGGAAGCATCTCAAAACGCGAAAGCTTTAGAATCTTCAATTAATGAATTAGCAACTATTACAGGACAAAAACCCGTTGTCACTAGGGCAAAAAAAGCGATCGCGGGTTTTAAAATCCGTCAAGGAATGCCTGTAGGAGTAATGGTAACTCTTCGTGGTGAGCGGATGTACGCATTTCTCGAACGGCTCATTCACTTAGCTTTACCTCGCATCCGTGACTTTCGTGGCATTAGTGCCAAAAGTTTCGATGGACGCGGTAACTATAGTCTTGGGGTCAGAGAGCAACTAATTTTTCCCGAAATTGATTATGACGCTATCGATCAAATTCGGGGTATGGACATTTCCATCGTTACTACCGCCAATACCGATGAGGAAGGGCGTGCTTTGCTTCAAGAAATGGGAATGCCCTTTCGTAAAAACTAACTTGATTAAAATCGGGAGATAACAAAAGGGAATAATGGCAGCAAACGATACTATCTCAGATATGCTAACCCGCATTCGTAATGCCTGTATGGTCAAGCATCCAACAACTCAAGTACCTGCAACAAACATGACTCGAAGTATTGCTCAGGTACTCAAGGAAGAAGGCTTTATCGGTGAATATGAAGAAACAGGAGAAGGTATAAAAAAATACCTCGCTATTTCTCTTAAATATCATGGTAAAAATCGCCAACCAACTATTAGTAGACTTAAAAGAGTCAGTAAACCAGGATTGAGGGTTTATTCTAAACGCAAAGACATACCTCGTGTATTAGGCGGAATTGGCATTGCTATTGTATCCACTTCCCGTGGAGTAATGACAGACCGCGAAGCCCGTCGTCAGGGCGTTGGAGGAGAAATCCTCTGTTACGTCTGGTAATTTAAGGAGTAATTATTTATGTCACGAATTGGCAAGCAGCCCGTTCCAATCCCAGATCAAGTATCTGTGGATATTAAAGGTCGTCATGTCACTATTAAAGGACCAAAAGGCACTTTATCAAGAGAATTACCCAGTGCGATAGTGGTTGCACAAGAAGGTTCCACTGTAAAAGTATCCCCCGAAAACAACTCTCGTATTGCCCGTCAACGTCATGGTCTTTCTCGTACTTTGGTAGCGAATATGGTAGAGGGTGTATCCAAAGGTTTTGAAAAAAGACTGCAAATTCAAGGGGTAGGTTATCGCGCCCAAGCTCAAGGTAAAAAATTGACCCTGAATGTTGGCTACAGTAACCCAGTAGAAATGCAGATGCCAGAAGGAATCCAGGTAGCTGTAGAAAAGAATACCGAAGTAGTCCTCAACGGTATTGATAAAGAAGTCTTGGGCAACGTTGCTGCCAGAATTCGAGCAGTTAGACCTCCTGAACCATATAAAGGAAAAGGAATTCGTTACCTTGGAGAACAAGTAAGACGTAAAGCAGGTAAGACAGGTAAATAAACACTATGAAATTATCTCGCAAAAAATCAGTTGGTCGTCGTCACCAACGTATACGCAAAAAAGTAAGTGGAACTCCAGAGCGTCCTCGTTTGTCAGTGTTTCGCTCCAACAATCATATCTATGCCCAAGTAATTGATGATGTAGCACAGCATACCTTGGCTGCTGCATCTACCTTAGATCCCGATGTTAAGCAAAGCATCAGCGCGACTGCTACTCGTGACGCTTCTTCTGCGGTGGGGAAACTGGTTGCCCAAAGAACTTTAGCTAAGGGAGTTACTAGAGTGGTTTTTGACCGTGGAGGCAATCTCTACCACGGCAGAATTCAATCTCTGGCGGATGCTGCTCGCGAAGCAGGTCTGGACTTTTAATTTTTAGCAAAATCTTCATTACAAATCATGGCAAAAACCAAATCTCGCAAAAAAAGTCGCTCAAAAGAAAAAGATTCTAACTGGCAAGAAAGAGTTGTTCAAATTCGCCGTGTTAGTAAAGTAGTAAAAGGCGGTAAAAAACTAAGTTTCCGCGCCATTGTGGTTGTGGGCAATGAAAAAGGTCAAGTAGGTGTTGGTGTCGGAAAAGCTGCTGATGTTATTGGTGCTGTCCGTAAAGGTGTTGCAGATGCCAAGAAACAACTAGTAGAAGTATCCCTCAACAAAGCTAGTTCGATATCTCATGTTACCAATGGCATTTCTGGAGGAGCTAAAGTATTTATGCGTCCTGCTGCTCCTGGTACTGGGGTAATTGCAGGGGGTGCTGTACGTACTGTTCTAGAGCTTGCGGGAATTAAGAATATTTTAGCTAAACAGTTAGGTTCTAATAACCCTTTGAACAATGCTAGAGCAGCAATTGACGCTCTTAATGGTTTACGCACTTTCTCTGAAGTAGCAAAAGAAAGAGGTATTTCGCTAGAACAATTGTATGCTTAAAAATTACATCTAGGAGAATATCGAGCAATGAAATTAAATGAAATAGCCCCTCAACCAGGTTCTAAAAAACGTAAACGCAGAGTCGGTCGTGGCATTTCTGCTGGACAGGGAGCTAGCTGTGGTTTTGGAATGCGGGGTCAAAAATCTCGTTCTGGTACTGGCACAAAACCAGGATTTGAAGGGGGTCAAATGCCTTTGTATCGCCGTGTTCCCAAACTAAAACATTTTCAATTAGTTAATCAAAAACATTACACCATTATTAACGTAGAAAAGTTAGCCTCTTTACCTGCTAATACAGAAGTAACCTTAGATTCTTTGTTAGAAAATGGTGTAGTTACCACAAACGATGGTCCTTTAAAAATTCTAGGTAATGGTGAGCTTTCCGTTGCTCTTACCGTTAAAGCAGCAGCTTTTACCAACAGTGCTAAAACTAAAATTGAAGCTGCTGGTGGTAGCTGTGAAGTAATCACCAATTAAGCAAGATACTCCACTTGATATATCATAAGTTTGAAGGTGTAACAATAAAAACAATATAAGATTTTCACCTAATAACTTAATTTACTTCCCACCAAGATAGAGGTAGCCTTGCATGGTTCGAGATAAAACACCTACTGCACAAGAAACATTTTTACAGATGGCGCAAGCTGCTGGTCTTCGGGGTCGGCTGCTAATTACCATCGGTCTTTTAGTATTAGTTCGTTTAGGCATATTTATCCCCGTACCAGGGATCGATCGAGTTAGATTCGCCGAAGCAGTACAAAACCTTCCCGTATTAGGATTCTTAGATATCTTTACAGGGGGAGGTTTATCAGCTTTGGGGATTTTTGCTCTAGGAATTTTACCTTTTATTAATGCTTCTATAATTATGCAGCTATTAACGGCTGCTATTCCCGCTTTAGAAGATTTACAAAAAAATGAAGGAGAAGCTGGAAGACGCAAAATTTCTCAGATTACTCGTTATATTGCTTTAGGATGGGCAATTCTTCAAAGCTCTGGTTTAACCGTTGGTTTACTTCGCCCTTATGCGGTAGAACCAGGAATTTGGTTTATTTTAGAAACAGTATTGGCTCTAACTGCTGGCTCAATGTTTGTCATGTGGGTTTCCGAGCTAATCACTGAACGAGGTATTGGTAACGGAGCTTCTCTGTTGATTTTTATCAACATTGTTGCTACCTTGCCTAAAAATTTGGGTAACACCATCGAATTTGCTCAACAGGGTGGCAGAGAAGCTGTAGCTCAAGTTGTTATCTTAATTTTAGTTTTTTTAGTTACTATCGTCGGGATTGTTTTTGTCCAAGAAGGGACAAGAAGAATTCCCATTATTTCTGCTCGTCGTCAAGTAGGTAGAAGATTGTATCGCGAGAGAACCAGTTATTTGCCTTTAAGACTTAACCAGGGTGGTGTTATGCCAATTATTTTTGCCACTGCTGTAATCAGTTTGCCTACTTCTTTGGCCCAGTTTGCTAATGGAGATAGTACTTTTGGTCGTATTTTGGCACAATTTGCTAACGCAGTCACTCCCTTGAGAGGAGAAATTAACTGGATAGCGATCGCTTTTCAATCTCTTTTAATTCTCTTCTTTAGTTACTTCTACGCCTCTCTCATTATGAATCCTGTGGATATGTCCCAAAACTTGAAAAAGATGGGTACTTCCATTCCTGGGATTCGTCCTGGTAAAGCTACAAGTGCTTACCTAGAAAAAGTAATGAATCGTTTAACTTTGTTGGGTGCAATCTTCTTGGCAATCGTGGTAACAGTTCCCAGCTTGATTGAAGCAGCTACCAGAGTACAAACATTCAACGGTTTTGGTGCTACATCTTTACTGATTTTAGTAGGTGTGGCTATTGACACCGCAAAACAAATACAAACCTACGTGATTTCTCAACGTTATGAGGGAATGGTTAAGCAATAAATAACGATGCGATCGTTTATTTCTTCTGAGACGTAACTAATTTTTTTGGAGGATACAAACAACGGAATTCAAGTGACAACCAAATATCTATTTTAAGATAATCGCAGAGTTACTTTTTTCTGTTATCAGTATAAAGAGCAGTGAAAAAATTGATTTTTTTGGGTCCTCCTGGCGCAGGAAAAGGCACTCAAGCACAATTATTGTCAGAAATATACTCCATACCTCACATTTCCACGGGGGACATTTTAAGAGCAGCCGTTAAAGATAAGACTATTTTAGGACAAAAGGCTCAAGGTTATATGGATCGAGGCGAATTAGTTCCTGATGAATTAATTCTCGATCTAATCAAAGAACGCCTTAGTCAACCAGATACTAAAGAAGGTTGGATTCTAGATGGTTTTCCCCGTAATGTAAGTCAAGCTGCTTTTCTAGACAAATTACTCGCTGAACTAGGCTCAACGGCAGATCTAGTTCTCAATCTTGAAGTTCCTACCGAAATTCTCATCGAACGTTTATTAGAAAGAAAGAGAAAAGACGATAATGAATCCACTATTCGTCGTCGTTTAGAGATTTATCATCAAGATACTGTACCTGTAACTAATTACTATTCTGAACGTGGTTCTTTAAAATCGATTAATGGCAATCTTTCAATGACAGAAGTAACTAATTCTTTGCAAGCAATTATTAATAATTAAGATTTGTGAGCAAAAATCAACCCCCAACGGAGGAAATCTCAATTGTCAAAACAAGACCTAATTGAAATGGAAGGGACGGTGACAGAGTCTCTACCCAATGCTATGTTTCGTGTCGATCTAGATAATGGGTTTAATGTACTAGCTCATATTTCTGGCAAGATACGTCGCAATTATATCAAAATCCTTCCTGGCGATCGCGTTAAAGTGGAACTTACCCCTTATGACTTAACAAAAGGAAGAATTACTTATCGCCTCAAAAATAAATAGTACTCCAGTTTTTGTAGTATAAATTTTTAACCATACTATAATAACACAGGGACTTTGACATCAGATCGAAATATAAGTATAATTATAGGCTTGCAGTGTTGCAGACAGATAGGGATGAAAGTTAGACCATCAGTCAAGAAAATGTGTGAAAAATGCCGTGTCATCAAAAGACGCGGTCGCGTTATGGTGATTTGTAACAATCCGAAACATAAACAACGCCAAGGATAAGTTACTCCCATCATTACGAACCATTAAGATTCATGTAAACCAAACAAAAATAAGGAGAATAAACACGTGGCACGGATTTCAGGTGTCGACCTTCCCCGTGATAAACGCGTCGAAATTGGGCTGACTTATATTTTTGGGATTGGATTGTCCAGTTCTCAAAATATCTTAGCAACAACAGGGGTAAACCCCGATACTCGAGTCAGAGATTTATCTGATGAAGATATTGCCAAACTACGCGCCCATATCGAAGCTAGCTACCAAGTCGAAGGAGACTTGAGACGCTGGGAAGCAATGAACATTAAAAGGTTGGCAGATATTGGTACTTACCGAGGTCGCCGTCACCGTATGGGCTTACCAGTTCGCGGACAAAGAACCAGAACTAATGGTCGTACTCGTCGAGGTAGAAAACTTACCGTAGCGGGTAAGAAAAAAGCACCCAGAAAGTAAAGCATTAAACTCAATCAACCTAACTAGTTTTTTAATTGAATTACAATGGCGCAACCAAAAAGAAAAAGCGGCGCAAGAAAACAGAAAAAAAATATTCCTAACGGAGTAGCTCACATTCAATCTACCTTCAACAATACCATCGTTACTATATCTGACACTAGGGGGGATGTAGTATCTTGGGCTTCTGCTGGCTCTAGTGGTTTTAAAGGAGCCAAAAAAGGAACTCCCTTTGCTGCTCAAACCGCAGCCGATGGTGCAGGAAGAAAAGCAATGGATCAAGGAATGCGCCAAATAGAAGTTATGGTAAGTGGCCCTGGTGCTGGTCGAGAAACCGCTATTAGGGCATTACAGGCAGTAGGATTAGAAATTACTCTTATTCGTGATGTAACTCCGATTCCTCATAATGGATGTCGTCCACCAAAACGACGCAGAGTATAAAAATACTAAATTAATATTCTAGTGATTAAACACTCTTTGGCTATATTGCCCAAAGTACGAGTCAGTCGCTGTCAAAGGTCAGGGAGGTCAATCTGTGGCACAATTTCAAATTGAGTGTGTAGAATCCAAAACACAGAAAAATCAACATCAATATAGTAAGTTTGTCATTGAACCCCTAGAGCGTGGTCAAGGTACAACCCTTGGTAATGCGCTAAGAAGGGTACTGCTATCTAATCTTGAAGGAACAGCGATTACCGCAATCCGAATTGGTGGAGGAATGGCAAAAGATGAAAGTAAGCAAGAACATCATTTTGGTTTTGCTACCCACGAATTTGCCACCATCGAAGGGGTTAGAGAAGATGTTTTAGAGATTATTCTCAATATGAAAGAGATTATTCTCAAAAGCTACACTAACCAGCCTGAAATTGGTCGTCTAGTTGCTACTGGTCCTGGGACAGTAACCGCTAATCAGTTTCTTCTACCTACGGGTGTAGAGTCAATCGATCCCAATCAATATGTCGCTACTTTAGCAGACGGAGCTTCTTTAGAAATGGAGTTCAAAATTGAGAAAGGTAAAGGTTACAAAGCCGTTGAAAGGGGCAGAGACGAAGGGAGTTCTTTAGATTTCCTGCAAATAGATGCCATATTTATGCCCGTTACCAAGGTCAATTTTACTGTTGAAGATGCCAGGGTAGATGGTTCGGCAGTCAGAGAAAGACTCATGATGGAGATTTGGACTAACGGTAGTATCAAACCTGAAGAAGCTTTGTCTCAAGCAGCAGGAATAGTGGTGGATATGTTTAATCCGCTAAAAGACCTGACTTTAGAAGAAATTCATGATGAGATTCAAGAAGATGAAGATCCCACAAGTCAAATCCCCATCGAAGAGTTGCAATTATCAGTCAGAGCTTACAATTGTTTAAAGCGAGCGCAAATTAATTCTGTTTCTGACCTGTTAGATTACACTCAAGAAGACCTCCTTGAGATCAAAAACTTCGGTCAAAAATCTGCCGATGAAGTAATTGAGGCTTTGCAAAAGCGTTTGGGCATTACTTTGCCTCAAGAAAAATCAGGTAAAAGTTAAATAAAAAAACAAAAATCATGCGTCATAGATGTAAAGTCCCCCAATTAGGACTACCAGCAGATCAGAGGAAAGCCCTTTTGCGCTCTCTAGCTACTCAAATTATCCGTCATGGTCAAATTACCACTACCAAAACTCGCGCTAAAGCAGTACGTAGTGAAGTGGAAAGAATGATCACTTTAGCTAAAGATGGCTCTCTTGCTGCTAGACGGAGAGCCATGAGCTATCTTTACGACAAAGAATTAGTTAGTCAACTTTTTCAAGAAGTTAACAATCGTTATGGCGACCGCCAAGGTGGTTATACTCGCATTGTGAGAACTAAACGCCGTCGTGGAGATAATGCAGAAATGGCAATTATTGAGCTAGTCTGACAAGAGCATGGATCGACTGTGATGAATACTTACGACTCAGAACAGCGAAATCCATCTGCACAAAGAGTAGCACTTATAATTCAGTATATAGGTACTAAATATAACGGTTGGCAAAGACAGCCCATTGGACGGACTATACAAGGAGAGATTGAAACTGCACTTGCTTCTGCAACAAATAAACCTGTAACTATCTATGGTGCAGGAAGAACAGATGCAGGAGTTCATGCAGCAGCCCAAGTAGCTCATTTTAACTACATAGGGCCAATACCGCCCCACAAATGGGCAAAAATCCTTAATTCTCGATTACCAGAAGGTATCCTAATTAGAGCCTCAGCGCAAGTCCCTAATGATTGGCACGCTTGTTTTTCAGCAAGTTGGAGACGCTATCGTTATACAATTTATACAGACAAACTGCCTAATTTGTTTGTCAAATCTGTATCCTGGCATTACTATCGTGCTCCTTTAGATGAAACAGCTATCCAACAAGCTTTAGACCCCTTGGTTGGGAAACATGAGCTATCAGCTTTTAGAAGAACAGGATCGAATAGAAAGCATTCTTGGGTTGATGTTCAGGTAGCTCAATGCTATCGACAAAATTCGTTTCTGCATCTAGAGATTCAAGCTGATGGTTTTTTGTATGGCATGATGCGATTATTGGTAGGACTTTTGATAGAAGTAGGCGTAGGCAACCTGTCTCCTACAAGTTTTACTGAATTATGGCAAAATCGCCAGCGAGAAAAAGTTAAGTACTCAGCACCAGCTAAGGGGCTTTGCTTATTAAGAGTGGGATATCCTGTCTTTCCCTTTTCCCCAGAAATTTGGTTTGATACTCAACCTACTTATGTTTTAGCTCCCTAAAATTTCCTTTATAAAGAAAAAATTACCTATCATTAAAAAAAATGAGTAAAACACCTTTACCAACAAAAGATACCCTAGAACAAAAATGGTATGTTGTAGACGCTGCTGACCAGCGTTTGGGTCGTTTAGCTACAGAAATTGCCATGATTCTACGAGGCAAAAACAAACCTACTTATACTCCTCACATGGACACTGGAGATTTTGTTGTTGTAGTTAATGCAGATAAAGTTGTTGTTACTGGTAGAAAAAACGAACAAAAGCTTTATCGTCGTCACTCTGGAAGACCAGGGGGGATGAAAGTAGAAACTTTTGACCAATTAAAAGCTCGTATTCCCGAAAGAATTATCGAAAAAGCAGTCAAAGGGATGTTACCTAAAAATGCTTTAGGTCGCAAACTGTTTACCAAACTCAAAGTGTATGCAGGTACAGAACATCCCCATACAGCACAAAAGCCAGAAACTTTAATTATCAATACAATTCCCGCAAGAGGTAACTAATGGAAGGAACAGAAAGTCAAGATAGAGTAGTATATTGGGGTACTGGTCGTCGTAAATCTGCGATCGCTAGAGTTCGTCTTGTCCCAGGTGAAGGCAAAGTAGTCGTTAACGGCAAATCTGGAGAAGATTATTTTAACCGCATTCCTGGTTATGTCAACTCTCTCAAATCTCCCTTGGAAACTTTAGGTTTTGAAAATGAGTACGATATTCTGGTAAATGCTCACGGTGGTGGACTCACTGGTCAAGCAGATGCGGTAAAATTAGGAGTAGCTAGAGCATTATGCGTTCAAGATCCTAGTAATCGTCAACCTTTGAAAACAGAAGGCTATTTAACCCGCGATCCTCGCTGTAAAGAGCGTAAGAAGTATGGATTGCACAAAGCTCGTAAAGCTCCTCAATTCTCTAAACGTTAAACTTAATTATCTCCAGCGAAGGAAAGTTGTATTATGCCAAAACCAGATATCCATCCTACTTGGTATCCTGAAGCTAAAGTTATTTGTAACGGTGAAGTCGTAATGACTGTTGGTTCTACTCAACCAGAAATTAATGTTGATGTATGGTCAGGAAATCACCCCTTTTACACAGGAACACAAAAAATTATTGATACAGAAGGACGAGTTGACCGCTTTCTACGCAAGTACGGTATGCTCGATTCTAGTGCAGAAGCTTCTGATTCCGAGCCAAAGAAGTAGCAAACAAATAAAATTTAGCAACCCAGTAGTCAAGTTTTTGGCTGCTGGGTTGTTTGTATTTTCAGACTTTATTTTATTTATTGAACTTACATTATACTTTCAGGAGTGTTGAATCATGGCTGAAGCTTATTTATTAGAAAAACTCAAATCAGTAGAGCAAACTTTTGAGGAATTAACTCGTCGCTTGGGCGATCCTGATATTGCGACTAATCCCGATGAATTACAAAAAGTAGCAAAAGCTCGATCTTCTTTGGAAGAAACTGTTAATACTTACAGAGAATGGCAAGAAGCTACCGAGGAATTGGTAGGAGCAAAAGAAATTGTTAAAGAATCTGCTAGCGATCCTGAAATGAAGGAAATGGCAGCAATGGAAGTTGAAGAATTAGAAGAGAAAATTACTCAGTTAGAAGAACGACTCAAAATTCTCTTGTTACCCCGCGATCCTAACGATGATAAGAACATCATGTTAGAAATTCGGGCTGGTACTGGTGGTGATGAAGCGAGTATCTGGGCTGGTGATTTGGTGCGGATGTATTCTCGTTATGCGGAAGTTCAAAACTGGACTGTTAAGCTTTTGAGTGAGTCTACTGCCGATATGGGAGGCTTTAAAGAAGCAATCCTCGAAATTCAAGGGGATTCTGTTTACAGTCAACTCAAGTTTGAAGCAGGGGTACACCGAGTACAAAGAGTTCCTGTTACCGAAGCTGGGGGAAGGGTTCATACATCTACTGCTACAGTGGCTATTATGCCCGAAGTAGATGATGTGGAAGTCAAAATCGATCCCAAAGATATCGAAATGAAAACTGCTCGTTCAGGTGGTGCTGGGGGACAAAACGTCAACAAGGTAGAAACCGCAGTAGATTTAATCCATAAACCTACAGGAATTCGTATTTTCTGTACGGAAGAGCGATCGCAGCTACAAAACCGCGAACGAGCCATGCAAATCTTAAGAGCAAAACTCTATGAAATGCAATTAGCCGAACAACAAGAAGAAGTCACGTCCATGAGGCGATCGCAAGTAGGCACAGGAGCGCGTTCTGAAAAAATTCGTACTTACAACTACAAAGATAATCGCATTACCGATCATAGATTGGGACAAAACTTTGCTTTAGCTAATTCTTTGGAAGGAGATATTGATAACATTATTCAGTCTTGTATTTCTCAGGATCAACAAGAAAGATTAGCTGAGTTGGCTAATTCTCCTGATACAGCAGCAGGATTAATTTAATTTGATCGATCTCGATCGTTCTCGTATATTTGAAAAGTGCCTAAAAAATTATCAGTTTTGGGCATTTTTTATTGATAGCGATCGCAAAATTTACATTTTTGATACATTAGAAAGCTTTCGGTAATCCCGCAAGATTAATAACTTAATTGTCTGAGATTAACCTATCAGCAATGGAGTTGGAACGATCTCGTTAGCTATCCCACAGTTTTTTGACTCACGATCAAAAATTTAATAAATGTAAAGAAAGACATAAAAATACTTATTTTTAGTAAAGTAAATATTGACAAGCCTATCCAAATTCCAATTTGTTTGAGAGATTTGATCGTGGTTGATTGAGGAATCTGGAACTACAGATACTCTCTGAATTTAGATAGTAAATTTAATTTAGGTTTTATAGCTAGTAATTTAGCCTTAAAAATCATTTGCTGTTTTCTGCCAATGAAAAAATAACTTGTCATTAAATTAAGATTGGTTAACCAATCGACAGATGTTGAATATGACGTAAATGCTCTTTGGAAATCAGGGAGGATAATTCCTTGATATTCATTTGTTCTATGTTCAAAAATATCCTTTCCTTCTTTCAACCAAGGAAACAACTGAAAATGACTAATAATTTTGAACTTCAGCCTTGTACCGTCTATGTCCAAGATTGTACTTCAGACAAAGTCAGTAATTTATATCAACTCGATCTCACAACGGGAAAAGCAGAATTAGTTGGTGCGATTACCAATGATGTTTATGACATTGCTTCTGTCGATTCGCATCTATACGGATTAGATCAAGAAAAAGATCGGGAAACTACTTGCCTAGTCAAAATAGATCCTGCTACGGGAGATGCTACTGTAATTGGGGATATTGGCTTTTATGTTGTTGGTCTAGCATATAACCGTCAACGGAAAACTCTTTATGCTTCTGCTGCTAAACAATTAATTGCGATCGATCTCGAAACAGGTCGTGGTAAACCTGCAACTAAAGTAAGTCGGGGTAAAAGAGGTTGTGGTGAAATTGCTTTTGACGAAAATGGTCGCGCTTACATTACTCTAATTGGTTCTGACCGTAAAAAATTTCTGGCAAGCTGTAATCTCGATACCAATAAAGTCAAAATTATCGGCGATATTGGCTTTCCCGACCTCGCCAGTATGGAGTTTGTCGGAGATGTTCTGTATGGCGTAACGGGTAACTTTTTTGACTTAGGAAAGGACGGTCAATTAATTCGCATCGATACCAAGACAGGACAAGGAACTTTGGTCACCGAAACCGATCCTCTCGGTCGTTGGGCTGGTATGACTACTTATCAACCAGCAACAGCACAAACTAAAAAAACTCCTGCAAAAGTAACCGCTAAGAAACAATCTGAAAACACAGTAGAAGAAGCCATGCAGCTATTAACCATCGATACCAAAAACAACTGCTACGTTATCGATCCTGATGGAATGAACGATCTGCAACAAAATGTTGCCAATACCTTTGCTTTCGAGCGAGGCACTTATGAAATCAAAATTGCTAGCGGTCGCTACAGTTTTGCCAAGAGTAGTACAGAAGGAGAACCTTTAGTTTTACTTTGGATTTATGGCGAAAATGGCAGTACCTTTATCAATCACAAGACTGGTGTTGAATCTGGTGCAACCTGGACAACTTTAAATGGATATAACGACCGCTTACGATTAGAAGTTAAAGATAAAGCCGTTCTCTGTGGTTTGTTCTTTGATGTCAATCAGACTGAAAATAGCGGTTCTGTCGATCTGACAATTACTGGCGATCAGCCATCTTTTTCTGCTCAATGTTTAACAATCGATAGCAAGCAAAACTGTTATGTCCTCAATGAAAATAATCTGTCTAGTTTGAAGCAATGGGGTCATAATTTTATCGAACTAGAACCTGGTAATTATCGCCTTAAAATTCGGGAAGGCAATGCTAGTTATTGGTCAGATGATCAGAAGTTTGACCTCGAACCTTGGACTTTAATCCAAATTAAAGCTGGCAAATTTGTACCGAAACTTACAGGAATCGAAGGAGACGAAACTTGGTGTTCTTTAAACGGATTCCAAGACGAATTTATTTTAGAAGTTAAAGCAAAAACTACTGTTTCAGGATTCTTTTTTGATACCTATAAAGAAGACAATCAAGGACAAATTGTTCTAGGGATAGAACCGATTAGCGTTACTGAGTTAGCCCAAGAATACGAAAAACAGCAAAATAGCAATAGTAGTCGTCAACAGGGAAGCACTACTACATCAACCAGTAAGTCCGTAGAAAATGAAAGTCAGGTTGCGGTAGGAGTTGTAGGTAGTTCAAGTAGTTCGAGTAGTTCCACTAGCTATAACGGAAGTAGTAGTTTTAATTTCCGCTTTGATGAAGCTCAAATGGAACAAATGTGGCAGCAAATGGCAGCCCAAATCGAGAGTTCCGTGACGGTAACTGACGAACAAGACGAGAAAAAAGAAGCCTATTATTGGGACAATCTGGAAAAATGGATTCTCAAAGGCTATCAAACTCAAGCCAAAGACCTGGCAATGAAGGTAGCGCGGATTGAGTTTATGACGAAATCCATCACTCAACAGATGGAAGCTAGCTTTAATCATAATTTCCAAGCTTGGTCTGGTTATTTCGATAATCGTCTTCAGGAACTGATCGAAAATAGAATGACTGCGATGGTAGACGAGCAAATCAATCTCCGACTCAGCGATCGCTCAACAGAAATTAAAAACCAAGTCGTCCAACAACTACAAGAAGATATAGATCGCCGTATTGATTCTGCGGTTAATCTTAAAGTCAGCGATCGCTCTACGGAAATTAAAAACCAAGTCGTTCAACAATTGCAAGAAGATATCGACCGTCGTATTGACGCTGTAGTAAATATCAAAATCGACAATCAAGCTACAGAAATTAATCATCAAGTTGTCGGACAGCTACAAGAAGAAATGGAGCGACAGATTACCACGATTGTCGATCACAAAATTGAAAATCAAGCCACAGAAATTAATCATCAAGTGGTTCAGTTATTACAAGAAGACATCGATAAACGCATTGATTCGGTAGTTGACATTAAAATTACAGATCGCTCTCCCAACCTGAAAAACTTAATCATTCAGCAACTACAAGCAGATATCGATAAACGCATTGATTCTGTCGTGAATCTGAAACTATCCGACCAAACTCCAGAAATTACTAACTTAGTCAATCAACAGCTACAAGCAGACATCGATAAACGCATTGATGCTGCGGTGGGTTTAAAAATTGAAAATCAAAGCCAAAACATTAAGAAAGGAGTAATCAACCAAATCCAAGTAGATTTAGACCGACGAATTAATTCTATAGTGGAGAATAAGACCGATAATAGCTTTCAAGTAGTTGTCAATAATGTGATTAACGATGTTGACGATCGCATTAATGTCAAACTAGAAAATACCATGCTCAACTTCCGCGATGATGTCACTTCCATCGTCCACAATGAGCTAAACCAAAACTTTACTGATTCTTTGAAAGCAACCTTATTCTCCGATATGAGGAAACAACAATTCTTCCTCGATGTGCAGTCTATTAGAGAAGAGGTCAATAACTTCTATTCCCGCTTAGGACAATTTGAAACCCAACTATATCTCAGAATTGAACAAGGAGACACCCAACTGTATAACTGGACTTTAGAGCAACTTACCGCTCTCCAAGGCTGTTTGACCGACCGTCAAGCGTTAGTGGAAATGTTCGAGTCTTTCAGCACCAAACTGAAAACTACTTTAGATGGTGCCGCTTGTGTACAGCCTAGCCGATTTACAACTTGGGTAAGAACTGAAAATCAACCCCAGATTGAGCCAATGCAACCAGCACAATTACCCGAAAGTTAATCGAGCATGAGCTAATAGAGGGAGCATTAGAGTCTTGATAAAACTCTATTTCTCTCTTTCTTAACTTTCTTAAAAAGAGGAGAACACTATAGAAGGAAAACCATTAAAGTCACAACTCATGAATTTTAAAAGCGATCGCCCGAAGCTCCCGTTTTAACGGAATTTATAATCTATACAAGTTTTTCCGTATTTTTACTTAACTATCTAAAAAAGCTCAAGGATTACTGATATTCTCAGCAAAACCTCAAATACAGCGATCGCAGTATCGATGCAACAACTTACCTTGACTATGTTTGGTAACTATAACTACCAGGGATTACCAATAATTGTAAATCCTGCCCAGTAAAAGGGATGTTGAAAGTTTCTCGATTCTTCTCCTGTAATTGTAGGGGGCAAATTTACCTCAACTTCTAAACCTTTAACCTCAGTTTTTTCCACAAAAACTTTTTGTTTTAATACACTAATTTGAGCTTGTCTTAAAGCAGCAGCTTTAATAGGAGTCGATCTTAATTGTTGATAAAACTTACTCATCAAAACCACTGTTCCCGTATCATCAATACTCCATAGACTGGCTAAAGCAGATTTTACTCCCGCCTGCATAGCTAATCCAGCAAAACCAAACTCTGCATCTCGATCACCCAAAGCAGTGTCACAAGAGCTAAGAACTAATAAGTCTACTGGAGGAAGATTTAATTCTAAATTGGCAATTTGATCTAAACTTAATTTGCGATCGCTAAACTGAATAAAAGAATTTTCTGGTGAACCTGAGTTGAATTTGGCATGAGAAGCAATATGAATAATATCAAAGCCTCCTGATTTATGAGCATTCATGAGATTTTGGATAGTAAAGGCTTGGTTGATTAGTTTCTGCCCTGACCACAATTTTGGTACGATTGTTTCTAGTTCTACTGTAATACCTGGTAATGGCGGTAAATCATCAAATTCTGATGCCCCCATAGCTAAAACCTGTTGCTCTGGCTTAGGTTCATAATCAGTATCAGTTAAATTGAAGGCAGGAATACGGGCTATATTATATTTTTCAACAATAAACCTTTCGCCGTCGTGTAGCGCAGCAAAAGGTAGAGAGCGTAGAGTAGGTCCAGTGCAGAGCAACAAAGTATCAATGTTTTCCGCTTCTAAATAAGGCTCTAGAGGCTCAAACATCCATTGGTAAATAAGTCTGGCTGGCGGTAAATATTTCAGTGAATTAGGATCGGCAGCACCTGCTTCAATTCCTGACTCTAATTCCTCAACTCTTTCAGTTAGCAGTTCTCGATTTGCTCCTCTAACGAATTTTGTGACAAATTGTTCGTCGGGAGTAATTAGCATCAATTCTAAAAAATCATCTGTGGGAACTGCCCAAATAACTGCTGGTCGAATTCCTGCTTGCTGCTGGATTTCTGTTAAATGCTCGGCGATTTTTGTAGCTGAGCGATCGCGATTGGAGAAATTGCGCCGAAAATAACGTTCATAATCGTGTTCCCATTTTTTTTCTAGTCCAGCAATCATGTCAGAAAATTTTTCTAAATCTACAAGATTCAACTTTTCTTGGGGTTCAGAAATCGATTTAGAAAAAAATATTTCTTGAGATTTGAGTGGATGGGAATTGGTTAAAATAACAAGGCTTGCTACTGAAATACAAATTAGAAAGTAAGACCAGTTACGAATTATTTGATTTAAACGGCGTAAGTTTTTTTTTAACATGATACTTCTGATTTGAATTTATTTAGTTATTCACTTGATTTAGTTATCTAAAAAAGCTAAAGGATTGCTCGTATTCTCTGCAAAACCTAAAATACCCTTGTCACGGTGTTCATA
>NZ_LR213804.1 GCF_900659865.1 Hyella patelloides LEGE 07179 | reverse complement strand
CAAAACAAACAAATATCATCTTGCTTAGTTATTGGTGGTGGTATTTCAGGCTTAATTATTGCCAGTATCTTACAGCGCAATGGTATTAAAGTAACAGTTTTAGATAAAGGTAGGGGTATCGGCGGAAGACTGGCTACTAAGCGTATTCAAGAAGGAGTATTTGACTACGGCGCACAATACTTTAGTGTTAAAAATCCTCAGTTTCAAAAGTGGGTTGATGAATGGCTTCAAGCAGGAATAGTCACCGAATGGTGTCAGCAATTTACCCCAGAAGATAAATCAAAACCTCGTTATCGAGGATTAACAAGTAGTCGCAGTATTGCTAAGTATTTAGCAAAAGATTTAGATGTCCATACCAGCACCAAAGTAACCAAGCTTAACTATCAAGATTCTCAATGGTTAATTGAGACAGAAAAAGGAAATCAGTTTCCAGCAGAGATGTTAATCATGACTCCTCCTGTACCCCAAACCTTGGCTTTATTAGATAATTCAAATATCACAATTCCTGCTAATATTAAAAACTCTTTAGAACAAATTAAATACTATCAATGTATTGCGGTATTAGCCTTATTAGAAAAGCCAAGTAATATCCCCTCACCAGGAGGAATTTTATTAGATAAAGAGCCATTAGTTTGGCTAGCAGATAACTATCAAAAAGGAATTTCTCCTAACTACGCAGTAACTCTCCACGCTACACCAAAATTCAGTGAAACTCATTATTCAAGCGATAACGAAACTATTGCTAAGTTATTATTTGATGCTGCATCTGATTGGTTAAATGATTCCGTAATCGAGTATCAAGTACACCGATGGCGTTATAGTTTACCCCGTACTTTTTATCATCAGCAATACTGTGCTTTATCCGAGTTCCCTTTAGTCATGGCAGGTGATGCTTTCGTTGCGCCAAAAATAGAAGGTGCGCTATTGTCAGGAATAGCTGCTGCTAACTATGTATTGAATAGTCAATCATAACTAATTATCAATGATTAATTATCTTTTTATTCAGTCCTAAAAATTACCAATTACGTTAAAGTTTAAAATATAAAAACTTTACCTCTAAGGAGAGATAATAAAAATGGCTTTAGCAGTCGGTACAGTTGCACCAGCTTTTACTACTACAGACGATCTAGGTAAGACAGTATCCTTATCTGACTTTAAAGGAAAAGTAGTTGTTTTATATTTCTATCCCAAAGATGATACCCCTGGTTGCACTAAACAAGCCCAAAGTTTCCGTGATAACTATGCAGAGTATCAAGGTAAAGATATGGTTGTGTTGGGTATCAGTATGGATGATGAAGCTTCTCACCAACAGTTTAAAGAAAAATATGGCTTACCTTTCACTCTTTTAACAGATAAAGATGGCTCAATTTCTAAAGCTTATGATGTCGATGGTGGTGGTTATGCTAAAAGAGTGACTTACATCATCGATGGCGAAGGCAATATTAGTCACGTAGATGATAGTGTCAATACTGCTACTCACGCTCAAGATATTTTAGGTACTGTCGGCTAAATCAGTGATTAGTAAACAGTAAATCTTGTTTGCATACATCGTACACATTTGGAGCTTCTGATCTGTATTTCCTTGTCTCTGTCAGCAATCACATTTAAATGTTTAACCAGCTATAAGCTTGGAGCTTCGCTTGCTGTAAGCTCCAGGTTTAATTCCTCCACTTATTTAAGTGGAATAAGGCTACGTGGTGAGTTTAATTCCCCCACTATGCAAGTCTTGCTAATAGCTAATAGCCTATAGCTAATCGCGTAGCGATTTTAAGCAAACCTAATATAACTCCTGTCTGTAAAAAAAAAGATTGGGAGTTTTTTTATTTTCCTATTTTGATTACGTTTAAAAAAAATCATGCTATAAACGAGAAAGTTACTTCAGAAAACTACAAAAAACAATAAAAAAGTTTAACAGTAACAATTTTATTTCTAGATAACTCAGTTTTCAAATATCTATAAATAAATATTACTATTGAGTAAAAAATATTAATAAATAATAGTATGACGATTCTGTACTATCCCGCCCATATTCAAATTGTCGAAAAAAAAGTAGATGGTTGGTTTTATAGCCCAGGAGAAATTATAGTTAATAATGAGAATAAGCAAGTCAATCTTTTAAATATTGAAGAAAGACACGGATTAACTAAAAAACAAATTATTATTGAGCTATTCCGTCGCTACAGTGGAAGGCTAGGATACTATTTAATTAATTTGGCAAAACGAGAGTACTATTATTGTGGTCAGACAAAACAAGATGTGAAAGAAAAACTTTGGGATTTAGATATTGGAAGACGCGATCCTATGGAATAATAAGTCTAGATAACGTTTCTAGAAATAGAGCTTTTTCTACAATGTGATTTTACAAAGCTTTACTACTTATAGCGTTACATATTAACGTTAAGACATTTTTTGGTGGCATTTTAATCAAAAAGCTCATTACTCATTACTTATTACTCATTACTTCCGAAGTTCGTAAATTTTAATGTCCTAATCTAATTTTATACGGCTATATTACTTATTACCTGAATCAATGCACGATTGATATCATTTAAGTCAACTGAAAATCATTTTAATGATGCTGGTAAAGAAAAATTTCCTTCTAACTCACAAGGAAAAGGTATAGTTGAGATTACAGATTTTAGAGGCAACTTACCATAAATATGAGGAAATAACTCTGCTCCTCCTTCTAAATTTTCTGTAACAATTTTACTTGGTATTTTATTGGGGTCAATTACTAAAATAATAAGATTATTTTGTCCTCGAAAAATAAAATTTGCCACTCTAATTAGTTGGTGCTTATAAGAGCAATGAATAAAGCCATCATTACTAAATTCTTGGGGTTGATATTCATCATAATTTTGAGCAGCTTCCCATTCTTGAAAAGTTGTAATATGATAAAGTTTATTTTCCATTAATTCAGTATTATTAGTTTAATAAAATGGTTAAATGAATGATAATATGGGGTGCTGATTCTCTAAGTATATGCGATCGCAACGTGAATTATCGTAATCCTGCACCAACAGTAGACATTATTATTGAGTTAATAGACCGTCCCCATAGACCGATTATACTGATTGAAAGAAAAAATATTCCCTATGGTTGGGCAATTCCTGGAGGATTTGTTGATTATGGTGAATCGGTAGAAAATGCTGCTATTCGTGAAGCTAAAGAAGAAGTTAGCCTCGATGTGGAGTTGGTAGAGCAATTTTATGTTTATTCCGATCCTGCAAGAGATCTACGCCAACACACCCTAGCAATTGTCTTTCTTGCTACTGCTACAGGCAATCCTACCGCAGCCGATGATGCTAAAAGCTTAGCTGTTTATCATCAATGGGAAATACCTACTAATCTTTGCTTCGATCACGATCGCATTATGACAGACTATTGGCGATATCGTAATTATGGTACTAGACCATCCGCTTTCTATTTCTAAAAGTTAGACAATTTAAAATAATATTAGAAAAAAAAGCCATAAAAAAGGCTAACCTTGGTATCTGATTAACCCCCGTAAATATTGAGTTATTTTTTGATGATTCAATTAACCTGTAGCTTGAGCAGGTTTTTGATTAGATTTGGCTCTATTACTAGAAGATTTGCTCTTAGCTGTTTCTTCCTCTATGGGCGCAAATTCAATATTATTAAGTAGAGTTGTCACAAAAGCAAATAGTAAAAAAGGTAGAGACAAAACTAAAATAATCCCCACAGTAGCTAAAGCATAAATTTGACGAGTACTGCTCCATAAAGCCAAAGTAGTAGCCAAACTAATGAAAATTACAATTAGCCAAATAATAATTTGTGGGTAAATATCTCCAAAAGTCAGGGTACAAATCATTTTATAGTTGCTATTTTCTCGCTCCATACAAAAAGTCCTCATGTTATGTATATAGTTATATCTTTAGGGTATATACAAATATGAGAATCAATAACGATATCTCAAGATTCTTCAAAGACTTGTAATATCTATTTACAATTAAGTAGCTTTTAGTTATTTAAATATTTCTGGAAATCTTCACTCTTTTGACTCCTTCTAACTTGTTCCTGACTCGGTGACTTCTTTTCTGCACAATTAGCTTTAAATTTGCCCCACCCATTTAAAATTTATTTAAGGCTTTTTGCTCTGTGGCTAATTTTGGTTGTACGTAGAGACTTTCCAGTAAGACTGCTCCTCCTGCTATCCAAGGCGGTACGATTAAAGCTCCGACAATACCTAGAACCTGCGCTCCTCCTAATACTGCTAGCAGTTGATACAGTGGATGCACTTTAACAGAATTGCCAACCAATAAAGGATCGAGAACGTAGGTTTCCAAGTTTTGAATTACCGCAAAGAGTAATAGTACCCAGAGAGCCGTCCAGCCTCCTTGAGCGATCGCAACAATTAAAGCAGGAATTGAGCCTAAAACAGGGCCAAAAAAGGGTATTAAGTTGGTAAAGCCAGCAATTACGCCTAAACCCAGAGCAAAATCTGCTAATCCTAAGAAATTTAAGCCAATAGAAATTACTACCCCCAAAATTGCCGAAACTAAAATTCTACCTTGAATATAACCTCCCATTCTTTGACTTACGGGACGTACTTGGAGGGATAATCTAGTATTCCAAGGATAAGGAAACAAATTAATGATATCTTGCAATAATTTATCTGAGCCAGACAACATATAACCAGAAAGCAGTAATGCTAATAACAAACTAAACACACTACCGATAATGCCTTTGGTGACACTATAAGATCTTACTACTAGCTGTTGACTAGAACGAATTGCCCAACTGCTTAAACCTTGAATATCTAACAATTGAGAAATCATACTGGAGTCATCAGGATCGCTCATACCGATGCGTATAATCAAGTCCTCTAATAGCGATCGCAAAACTTCTAAATAGCTTGGTAATCTACGAATTAACCTTTCAATCTGTTCTACTACTGTAGGACCAATCAGTAAGCCAATGCCAGTGATTGCAGCAATAAGACCCAAATACACTCCAATTACCGATAACCAGCGTGGAATGCCTAATTTATGGGCAGTAGCGATCGCAGGTGCTAAAGTTGCAGCAATTACCACCGCAATCATTAACACCACAATCAAACTTCTCAGTTGCCAACATAAAACCAGTAACAATCCAACAGCAACAAATAACAGGAAATTCCCCAAAGAGATAGTAACTTTTTCTGGCATAGCGATCGCTTTCAACAGGATAATTTTAAACTAGGGATAATTCTATATTCTCTCCTGACTGGGGATCGATAGCTAAAGTAGAAAGATTATTTTGCTTTAATAGTTGCTGAAAATCTTCCACACTTCCTTCAGCTTTCAAAATAGATATTATTATTCCTTCAAAACTAACATCTCCTCCTGCTGCGGTAGCTAAAATTACTTGGGGTTTGAGATGCTGACACAATTCTAGGGCGGTTTTTTGTCCTTTAATTACAGCACCCAACAAAGGAAGCTTGAGATTAATCAGAGGAGTAACTACCACATCAACGGAGTTGGTGGCTTTAATCTCTTCAGAATGATAACCATGAGGCTCATAATACATAGTCTTACCCGATTTTAAGCCTTTAAGAAGATAACCATTTTCTGTAGTAGTAGGACCAATAGGAGAGCCTGGAAGGGCTTTAATTTCTACTCGATCTCCTAAAGTATAAGCCGAGCCATGTTCCAAAGCGGTAACGGTAGTATAACCCAAATCTTGGGCTACTTTCGCTCCATTAGGAGAAGCCACCACAGGAATATTTTTAGCCAATTTTTTTAAAGTTGGGGGATGAGCGTGATCTTCTAAGCCTTGAGAAAGCAAAATTAAATCAATATTCTCAGGGATAGAGTGTTTCTGATTTTTACTTCCTTTGAATAGCCAAGAAGCACCACCAAAGATTAAATCTCCTACTAACCAAGGATCGAGTAAAATTCTTTTGCCTTCAAGCTCAATTAACCAAGAGTTACTATCGAAGTATGTTAACTGCATAGATATTATTTATGAGATGCTACTCTTTTTATTGTAAAGATTTGTGAAAAAGAAAAGGAACTAATAAACAATAAAAAAAAAGTCTGCCAATGACAAATATAAAGTACATTTGAGTAGCCATCTGCATTAAACGTAAAATTATTAAATTATGAAACGGCGACAGTTAATCCGCTATGGAAGTATTAGCATACTCACAGCTTTAGGAGCGATCGCAACAAAAAGTTCCTTTGCTCAAACTAACGATACTGATAGTAGCTCTGTAAAAATTCAATATTTGGGACATACTTGCTTTTTATTTACAGGTAATGGGTTAAAAGTTTTAGTCAATCCCTTTCGTCCATTAGGTTGTACTGCGGGTTACAACACTCCCAATATAGAAGCAGATTTAGTATTGATTAGTAGTTTTTTACTAGATGAAGGGGCAGTAGAAGAAGTGCCAGGAAATCCCCAAATCTTTACAGAGTCAGGCGACTACCAAGTCAAAGGAGTTAAATTTCAAGGAATTACCACTCCTCACGATCGCGAAGGCGGAAGACGTTTCGGAAACAATATTGCTTGGCGTTGGAATCAAGGAGGAGTCACAATCTTGCATCTTGGTGGTGCAGCAGCCCCCATTAGCTTAGAAGAAAAGATTCTTATGGGGACTCCAGATATTTTATTGATTCCTGTAGGTGGTGGTGCTAAAGCTTACAATCCAGCAGAAGCCAAACAAGCAGTAGATACTCTCAGACCAAGGGTAGTAATTCCGACGCAATATCTTACTGATGCAGCAGATGAAGCAAATTGCGATCTTGTAGCCGTAGATGAGTTTTTAGATTTAGCTCAGGGAATGGAAATCAAAAAGTTAGATGTTAATCGCATTGCCATTAAACCGTCCGATCTACCCGAAGATCAAACTGTAATTAGAGTACTGCAATATAGTTAATAATGTAATTTGAGAGCTATAAAATTAGATGTTTTACGGGACATATCGATACAGTTCCACTAGACACAATGTCATGGGAGTGGAAATCTATCCGAAAATTGCTGAAGAATGGAGTATTTTATGGACTTACACCTAAAAAACAAAATTGCACTGGTTACGGGAGGCTCAAAAGGCATTGGCTATGCGATCGCTAAAGGACTTATAGCCGAGGGTACGCAGGTTATTATCAGTTCGCGAGATCGGGCAAATTTAGATAAAGCAGTAAGCAATTTACAAGACTTAGGGGGTAACGTTGCTGGTATAACTGCGGACGTAACTCAACCTAACGATATTGAGGAACTAATTAAATATACTCGGTCTAATTTTGGCTCTCCTGACATCCTCATCTCCAACGCAGGTGGTCCTCCAAAAGGGAAGGCTGCTAACCTGAATGATGCTGCTTGGGATAAAGCCTACAATCTCATTCTTATGGCTAATGTACGCTTAACCAGAGCCGTCTTATCTGATATGCAAGCAAAAGGCTGGGGGCGTATTATCAACATCACCAGTTCCAGCATTAAGCAACCCATCAATAATCTTACCCTCTCGAACGCCTTTCGCGCTGGGGTAACAGGTTTTGCCAAAACTCTCAGCACTGAAGTTGCAGCAGATGGTATAACAGTTAACAATGTCGCCCCTGGTCACACTGCCACTCAACGCTCAAAAGAGCTTTATGGTGACGAAACTGCACGAAACGCTTTAATTGCTCGAATACCTGCAAAACGTCTTGCCACTCCAGAAGAAATTGCTGCTGCTGCGGTTTTTTTAGCATCTGAACAAGCTGCTTACATTACAGGTCAAACAATTGTAGTAGATGGTGGAGTCGTTAATGCGACTTACTAGCTTCATTTCGAGCGGGTTTTTTGGCGCAACCGTCGATTTGATTTTTACTGCACTTCCTCAAGAATTAATTATAGCGATCGCTGAATTGGCTCTTTTAGGTACTATTGGCAATAGATTGGTAATAAGTTTTGCATCAACTACTCAACAAGACAAACTACGAATTGCTTCTAATAAACCTCTAGCTTTATTTAAAGTCTCTTGATACTCGCTTTCGGGAATAGAATCAGCTACTAAACCCGCACCAGCCTGTACTGATACCGTATGAGAGTTATTACCTTCAGGACGGACAATCATGGTTCTAATGGTGATGGCACTATTTAACTGTCCTTCAAAGTCATAATAGCCATAAACTCCAGAATAGGGACCCCTGCGTTCTGGTTCAAGTTCATGAATAATTTCCATAGCACGAATTTTAGGTGCGCCACTGACTGTCCCTGCGGGAAAACAAGCTTTGAGTAAATCCCAAGCAGTTTTACTGGAATCTAGCTTACCCACTACATTGCTAACAATATGCATCACATGGGAGTAACGCTCTATCACCATCAATTCATCCACTCTGACGCTACCTTTTTCACAAACTCGCCCCAAGTCGTTACGCCCTAAGTCTACTAACATGACGTGTTCCGCGATTTCTTTGGGATCTTGCAGTAAATCTTCTGCTAAAGCGTTATCTTCTGCGGGGGTTTTACCACGTTTTCTCGTACCAGCAATCGGTCTGACAATGGCATCTAATGAGCCATCTTCTGCTGTTTCGGCTTTGACCATTACTTCTGGAGATGAACCGATTAATTGCCAATCACCAAACTGGTAGTAAGCCATATAGGGAGAAGGATTAACCAATCTTAGAGAACGATATAAATTAAAAGGTTCTCCTGTGTAGGAGGTAGAAAGTCTCTGAGATACCACTACCTGAAAAATATCCCCTGCATGGATATAGTCTTGAGCTTTGAGAACGTTCTTACAGAATGTTTCTTGAGGTGTATTACTCGAATAAGATAGTGAGCTTTCTCGATCGGGATTAGACTGCCATTCTAAAGCCGTGGCTTCTAAGGGGAGAGGCAGTTTTAACTTGAGGATTAATTTCGTAACACGATCGCACGCTGTTTGATAAGCCTGTTGCAAATCTACTGTATCATCTCTTAAATCGGCATAAGCGATCGCCCAAATTTTTCTTTTTACCTGATCGAAAATAATCAGATTATCTACTTGCATCCAAACCCCATCGGGTAGTTCTGTTTCTGAGGGGTAAGTCACAGGAACTCTAGGCTCAATCCAATTAATCAACTCATAACCCCAAACCCCAAACAATCCACCAATACCAGGAGGAAGTTGAGGCAATTTGACGGGTTTAATGGTTGTCAAACAATGCTCTAAAATCTCTAGGGGATTCCCTGTAAACTCTTGATTTGAACCATCTCTGTGGGTTTGAATTGTCGTCTCTCCTCTAGCTTCCAATACCCAAACAGGATCGCAACCCAAAAAACTGTAGCGACCAAGATTTTCCCCTCCCTCTACTGACTCCAGTAAAAAACTATAGGGTTGTCCAGCACATACTTTGTACCAAGCAGATACAGGAGTTTCTAAATCAGCAGCTAGTTCTTGATAAACGGGGACAAAATTGCCTTGCTTGGCAAGAGTTATAAACTGTTCAAAACTAGGGAAAATCATGGGTTGTCTAAAAAGTTAAGGGATTAGCAGCCAAAGAGTAAATTCATAAGAAAAATCTTATCACTCACTCTCCAATAACTAATCCCTTGGAGGGTAAAATTTAGATTACACTTCGTAAGGAGCTTTGCCAGAGAATTTGATAGTAGCTGGTTCTGGATTACTACCAATGTTACGATCTATCTTGCCGTTGTATTCGCGACCTTCATTAACTTTTTCAGGGAATACGCCATCAGCAGGATGGAGATACTGAATTTCACCGCTAGGATAAACACGATAAATTTTGTAATCCTGAATTCTGGGTTTAAATTTAGTTCTAAGTTGAGTACCTAAAGCCAAGCATTGTTCTTTGCGAGCAAGGTATAAAAGGTTTTCACCTTCATTCATAATTGCTGCACCACCAGTAGGCATTTCAAATACTTGTTCTTTGGAGCTTGTCCAAGTAATAGCGTATTTTTCTTCTACCTCAGCTTTAGTTAATAAACCACCAGTACTACCACCGAATTTAGGCATAGCACCAGAAAGGGTAATTTCTTCTGACATAGGAAAATTCTCTCGTCTTTTTATAATCTGTTTATGTAGGGAATGCTATCACTCAGTTTGTGGTGATTTCCGCGCTTCGTCAAGAACTGTAACAGTTTGTCAAAATAAGGATCGAAGATTACGGTAGCTTTATGTTTAATTTCAAGAATTAAACTGTGTTGTCAGAGATCGGGGTATTTGGTGTTAAAGGTTTGAGAATTGCTTGTTCTATTTGGGTGAGATGATTACAAATCTTGAAGTAAAAAGCGATCTCGCTCCTTGCGGATAGCTAAGCTGGCGCGTTGCTTAACATAACTTTATCAATAATCAAAATATTTTATTGTCTTACCTGACAATTTATCTGTCGCATTCTTCACTCTAATTGTTGTTAGAAACTCATAGCTATCGAATAGTTTCGACTTTAACAAAGCTAATTCATAATGAGCGTCAACATGGGAATAGAATAGCGCAGCAGTTCTCTGGCTAAGAAGCATTTCTGCTCGTTAAGCATTAATTTCCAGCAAAAGAAGTCCGCATATCACTTTTAGATAGTTAAAAGTAGTACCCGAACTCTGTCTGTAGCTAAACTAGACTGGACTATTAGTAGAGTAAGTTAAAGGTAAATTAAATATAAATTTGATATTATATGCCGATCAGCGATATTTATCATTTATATCGTAACGAAATTTTACAAAAAATGCTGTATATCAAAAGAAATATTTTAGGTTTTTTTAATATTCGCACTTTGATGTCAGTGAAATAAGACTCATATTGTATCTCAACAGAATTTAAGATAAGTTATTTGTGCCAATTTTTTGAGAGCAAAATGAATTATGGCTGGTAGTGAAGTAAAAGCAGACCTCTGGATCAACGAATATATAACCCCTTGGGATATTTATTCTCATGGAGTAACCAACGTCCTCGCTTATCAAAAAACTGCTTATCAGGAAATGTATATAGTGGAGACTGGTGCTTACGGTAAAGGATTAGTGTTAGATGGTAAATGGCAATCCTGTACTGGAGACGAATTTATTTATCATGAAGTTTTAGTACAACCTGCGATGATTGCTCATCAACATCCTCGTGCAGCTTTAGTTTTGGGTGGAGGTGAAGGAGCAACTATTAGAGAGCTTCTACGCTGGAAAACTATCGAAAAAGTGATGATGATCGATATTGATGGGGAAGTGGTAACAGCTTGTAAAGAGCATCTTCCAGAAATGCATCAAGGAGCTTTTGACGATCCTCGCGTAGAGTTAGTGATTGCAGACGCACTAAAAGTCTTGGATACCACTACAAAAACCTGGGACATTATTATCTCCGATCTTTCCGATCCGATTGAAGAAGGTCCTTCTTTTGCTCTGTTTACTAAAGAATATTTTGCCAAGCTAAAACGGGTACTCAACCCAGGTGGTTATGTGGTGATTCAAGCAGGTCCAGTTTCTGCTCCTGAAATTAAATATCATGCTCGTTTGATTAACACATTGAAGACAGTGTTTAATAATGTAGCTCCCATGTCCACTATTACTTCGGCTTATGGTGCGCCTTGGGGTTTTGCTTTATGTTCTGATGAGCCTATTGATACCTTGCCTGATGTTGAAACAGTCGATCGGATGATAGCAAATAAAACCACTAACAATTTTAGATTTATTGATGGTAGTAGCCACTTAGGAGTAATGCAAACTCCCGTTTATATCAAAAAAGCGATCGCTTCTGAAACTACAGTTTATACTTTAGAAGCACCACCAAAGTTTTTTGGTATGGGAGTCGCTACAGAATATTAGTTTTACTTATACTATCTATCCGCATTTAAAATCTAAATTCCTCGCCAAAAACCATAGGGAAAGTATACAATATCACCTTAACACTTCTTAATAAAGGCTACAGTAGATGGTGTAGCAATTGCTACCTCTATCCCAAGAGGTGTTGACTAAGCTGATCCACATTTTACTTGCATAATTCTGACGCTCAATCCTTATACATAGCTTGAAAAGTGCTGGCAAACTAGAT
The DNA here is from genome assembly GCF_900659865.1 of Hyella patelloides LEGE 07179. Classification (GTDB taxonomy): domain Bacteria; phylum Cyanobacteriota; class Cyanobacteriia; order Cyanobacteriales; family Xenococcaceae; genus Hyella; species Hyella patelloides. The sequence goes on along the minus strand of NZ_LR213804.1, from coordinate 24,276 downwards.
GTTGGTCAGCTTAGCATAAACCAAACATTACCCTATTGCTTCCCCTATGGATAAACCACAAGCCTCATTGCCTCATGTTGTTATCGTTGGTGGCGGTTTCGGAGGTCTGTATGCAGCTAAGTCCCTAAGAAATGCACCAGTAAAAGTTACCTTAATTGACAAGCGCAATTTCCACCTCTTTCAGCCCTTGCTTTATCAAGTGGCAACAGGTAGTTTATCCCCCGCAGATATCGCTTCGCCTCTGAGGGTAATATTGAGCAAACAAAAGAATACTCAAGTTTTATTGGATAAAGTAGTCGATATCGACTCTAAAGCGAAGAAAGTCATCGTAGAAGATGGAGAAGATATTAGCTACGATATGTTGGTTATCGCCACAGGAGGAAGCCATCACTACTTTGGTAACGACCAGTGGGAAAACGATGCACCAGGGTTAAAAACCGTAGAAGATGCTCTAGAAATGCGTCGTCGTATCTTTACCGCCTTTGAAGCAGCCGAAAAAGAGCCAGACCCCAAGAAACGCCAATCTTTACTCACTTTTGTGGTCGTCGGCGGTGGACCTACAGGTGTTGAGTTAGCAGGAGCGATCGCTGAGATCGCTCATAAATCTGTAGTAGAAGACTTTCGCGATGTCGATACAACCAAAGCTCGCATCCTACTCTTTGAAGGTATGGATCGCATTCTTCCTCCTTACCCAGAAGAGTTATCTGTCAAAGCAAGACAATCTTTAGAAAAACTAGGAGTAGAAGTTAAAACCAAAACCCTAGTTACAGACATCTCTAACAAAACTGTGACTTTTCGTGAAGGAGACAAAGCAGACACCATCCCTGCTAATACTATTCTTTGGGCTGCTGGCGTTAAAGCCTCCTTTATGGGTAGAGTTTTGGCAGAAAGCACTGGCGCAGAGTTAGATCGTGCAGGTAGAGTAATTGTCGAACCCGATCTCAGCATTAAAGGTTATCCAGACATCTTTGTTGTGGGCGATTTAGCTAACTTTCCCCATCAGGGAGAGCGTCCCCTACCAGGTGTTGCTCCCGTAGCAATGCAAGAAGGAGAATACGTAGCCAAACTAATTACAAGAAAGTGTCAAGGAAAAACTATTACCCCTTTCCGTTACTTTGATTTAGGAAGTATGGCAGTTGTTGGACAAAACAAAGCAGTAGCGAATCTCGGTTTTGCTCAACTTTCTGGTTTCTTCGCCTGGTTTATTTGGGTTATGGCTCACATTTACTATCTCATTGAGTTTGATAATAAGTTAGTTGTCATGATTCAATGGGCATGGAATTATATGACTTTAGGTAGAGGCGCGAGACTAATTACGGGTAAAACTGCCATCTATGCCAACACGGAAGTTAACAATCAAGAGAATAAACTGGAGTTGGTTAATAATTAATCTCGCTTTAAAATAAGGCAGCGACAAGTAAGAGAAAAACATGGTACTCAGGGACTCTGGGGGAGTCTGACCTGCAATGGTTATACAAAATGGAACGCCTACGTTCTTGGGAGATTTTCAACTCCCACTCTCAAGTAAGACATCTGTTCGAGATGGGGACAATACCGAGTAGGTAATGAAAGGGTGGTTTAGATGGTTTCACGTCATCTAAACGCGAACCTCATAAAAGAAAGCTTTTCTAGTTACGAGAAGAGCGAGAATAATACCTATAGACTTTCTTTAGTGAGTTTATCTTTAGCTTATAGCTTACAGCTTATAGCTACGAACTAATAAGTTTAAAGCGAAGGGTTAGGGTTTGCATTCCCTTGCGCGACGCGCGCCCCGAAGGAAGTCCTTTAGGGAAGCTATTCCTTTAGGGTCTGTCGCCGTCTATCACGGATACCGCTCCGCATAACGCGGGGTCTCACCGCTAATTCACATCAGGCGTCTTAGATAAATCTTATATACTGCCATTTTTACGGCATCTAATTCTGCTACTATATCCGATAAAAAAAGAATTTTGATAGCTATTAAACTAACAGTCTCAAACCTGCTACCAACAGCAAAGCTAAAGTAATACGCCTAAAAACTAAAGGCTCGATCTTTTTCGATAAGACCATTCCTAAACAAAGTCCGACAACATAGATAGGAATACTATAAACGGTAAATTTCCAAACAGATATAGTAATGTTTCCTTGTATTCCATGAGCGATCGCAGCCACTAGAGAACTAAAGAAAAATAAAGCGGTTAAATTGCCTTTAAATTCTTGAGGAGTCCAGCGACGACAGTTTGCATAGACAATTAATGGTGGGCCGTTAATCGTATACGCTCCATTAAGGACACCCGATGCGCCACCAAATGCATAAGCCCAAAGAGAGGACTGAAGCTTGGGTAAAGACAAATTGAACCAATCATAGATAACATAGCTAATGATTAAGATGCCTAATCCTTTTAAGGCTATGGCTTCAGGAATTAAATCCAGTAATAAAATCCCCATTGGAGTGGTTACCAAAGCAGCAATTGTCAACTGTCCCACAGTTTTCAAGCTAAAGTCGCGCCTATGATAATACCAAAGCACAATGTTACCAATAATATTAAATAGCGTAACTAATGGTACTGAGGTTTGTAGACCCACAACTCCAGGTAAAAAAGACATGGCAACAATAGAAAACCCAAAGCCAGTAATGCTTTGAGCTAAAGCTGCCAGTAAAATAATGCTGCTGACTGCAACATATTCGTTTCCGAATAAATCCATTTATTTGATTATTTCAAAACCAAGACTGGACAATGAGATAAACGTACCACTCGTTCTGCTACTGAGCCAAGTAAAAAGTGACTCATAGCTTTGCGCCCGTGGGAAGGCAAAACGATTAAATCTGCATCTATTTCTTTGGCATAGTCGATAATTTCTGTACCAGGTTTACCGATTGTGACTTTGATCTCTACTCCTTTGTATCCCAGTTCATCTAGCTTACTATGCAAAAATTCTTGCACTTTTTGCTGACGATCTTCATTATTGAGAGTATCCCACATAGCTGCTGGGTCGGCAGGATGTAGGGGAGCAAGTACATGAATGAGCTTCAAGGATGAAATATCTTCGACATATTCTTTCGCAATAGCGATCGCCTCATAAGAAGGTTCGGAGAAATCAATCGGAATCAGAACAGATTTTTTTTTCAGACAACTCATAATTCACCTCCGTTTATTTCAAGACAGGTTCTCGAGTTTCCGCGACATTTGCCAACATTTCACCAGAATTGAGACGAGTCATATAGCTATTCAACTCTCTAGCAATTACACCAGATAAGAGAAAACAACCTAGTAAATTTGGTAGAGACATCGCTAGTAGTGAAATATCGCTAAATTCTAAAACGAGATCGAGATTGATAACCGTACCGATAAATCCACAGACTAAAAATATTACCTTATAAATATTGATTGTGGCATCGCCAAATATATATGCCCAAGCTAACTGCCCGTAGTAACTCCAAGTAATCATCGTGGAAACAGCAAACAGAAAACCAGCAATAGCAATCACATAAGGAAACCAACTAATAATTGTCTCAAATGATGCTGCTGAAAGTTTGGCTCCATCAAGTTCAGCAGAAGCTGGATCTGCATAAACCCCTGTCAGAACAATAACAATTGCTGTCATATTACAGATAAACATCGTATCGATAAAAGGTTCTAACAGAGCAACTATACCTTCTCTAACTGGCTCGTCGGTACGAGCAGCCGAATGGGCGATCGCAGCAGAACCAATACCTGCTTCGTTAGAAAATACGGCTCGTTGAAACCCAATGACAATTGCACCTAGAAGTCCTCCTGCTATTGCTTGTGGGTTAAAGGCTGAACTAACAATTGTGCCAATTGCTCCAGGGATAGAAGTGAATTTGACTAGCATGACCCAGACACAAGCTATGGTGTAAACTACCGCCATCACTGGTACTAAAATACCTGCTACGGCACCGATACGTTCGATCCCACCGAGAATTACTAGTCCCACAACCAATACTAAAATGATGCCAAACAGCCAGCTAAGATTGCTAAAGAAGGGTAAAGCATTAGACACCGCAGCATAAGCCTGATTTGCCTGGAACATATTGCCTGCACCCAGGGTAGCAATAGCACAAAAAGCAGCATAGATTATCGCTAAGCCTTTACCTAGTCCCCCCATACCGATTGACGATAAACCGCGAGAGAGATAATACATAGGACCACCGCCCACTGTGCCATCGGGTTTGATGATGCGATATTTCTGACCGAGAGTGCATTCAGCAAATTTACTGGACATTCCCAAGAAACCAGCTACAGTCATCCAAAAAGCTGCTCCTGGACCTCCCAGGCGTATTGCGATCGCAACTCCAGCAATGTTACCAATGCCTACTGTTCCTGAAAGGGCTGCTGCAAGAGCTTGGAAATGGGAAACATCCCCCTCATCTTCAGGATCGTCATACTTGCCTCGCACCACATCAATAGCGTGTTTAAAACCACGAATATTGATAAATTTCATGCGTAAGGTGAAGAAAAGAGCACCAACAATTAACCACAAAACAATCAACGGCATTCCATTCTCGCCACCTATTTTGGAATATAAGAGGAGATTAAGAATATCAATAATTTGTTGAAATATAGTTTCAAGAGGTCCTGCCAATTTTCCTGAATCTGCTTCTGCTTGAGCCAGAGCAGCCGTAGGTATTAAAATTAAAAATAAAGCAGCCAGCCAAGATTTATTCTGTAAACGAAACGATTTTTGCTTCATAATTCTGTTACGTAATTTTTGCGCTAACGAGCGAAATTTTTTGTCCTGATAAATGAATATATTTTGTTAGTCAATTCAAAACATTTCCCTCTTAGTTTGCAGCTAGTTTATTTTTAAAACTGTTAATAAATATACTCTATTAACAATACTGCCTTCAAAGTTAACAAAACATAACATGGATACTTTTTATTTTTTGTCTGTTTATTTTAGGATTTTATAAATCAACCATTAATCGCTAGTAACTATTCAGTTGTACTTTTTTAAAAGTATAATTATAAATTTGCATCAAAATCATAACCACTAGGATGCTCTTGACATTAATTACTTCGTAGGAGCTACAAAGGTCGCTTACTTACTTACTATTTATTTATTTTAATAAAATTTTTTCTTTAATATTGCTATTTCATACTTAAAAAATTAGAACTTTTTTCAATCAAGCTAAATTATAGATTTTAGTATTTTAAACCTCCTTAAAACAGTTTAAATATTACTTTAATTTTTAAATTTTGACAAATTAAATTTTCAATTTTTGTTTGAGTTATTCAAAACGTTACTTGATAGTAAATTATTTTTTAAACTTCTATAAAATAATAGAGATTACTTAGATTAATCGCGACAAAAGTTGCGAATACATACACCTTGTAAGGGCGAATAATTATTCACCCCTACATTAAAATATTACGGTTCTAATTTGTAATTGCCTATACTTTAAAAGCTGTATCAGAAGTCGAAAATAGTTTAATAAAACTCAAGAGCTTTTAAGAGAAATACTTTCTGCGAAAATATAAAAGTTAGCAAATTACAAAAACTTTAGGTCATAGAAAATTCCGCAGTACGAGCAACCAAATCTTTGAAGACTTCTTTGACTACAGGATGTACTAATTGATAATTGCTAACATTTAATCCCATAGCTAAAGCAGGGTCGCTATCCAAAGCCTTCATACCTAGATCGGCTAGTTTAATGACATAGGGCAAAGTACTGTTATTTAAAGCTTGGGTAGCAGTCCAGGGTACAGCACCAGGCATATTTGGTACGCCGTAATGTACTACTCCCGATTCAACATAAGTAGGCTGAGTATGAGAAGTTGGATGCAAGGTTTCAATACATCCTCCTTGATCTACGGCTACATCAACAATTACCGAGCCAGGGCGCATTTTAGCAACCAAGTCGCGGTTAACCAAAGTAGGTGCGTTTCTTCCTGGAATTAATACTGCACCAATTAATAAATCGGCATCGGGAACGGCAGTTTCAATGGCTGCGGAAGTGCTATAAAGCAGTTCTACCCTAGAACCAAATAGGGTTTCTAAATAAGATAATCGCTCTACATTGATGTCAAAAATTTGTACCTTTGCCCCCATACCCACAGCAATTTTAGCTGCTTCCGTACCGACGACACCACCACCTAAAATGGTTACTTTGCCTGGGGAAACTCCAGGGATACCACCTAATAAAACTCCTCTGCCTCCCTGTTGCCGTTCTAAAAAGCGTGCGCCAAATTGTACTGATAGTCTACCTGCAATGACGCTCATAGGCATTAATAATGGTAAAGTACGATTAAGCTCTACAGTTTCATAAGCGATCGCATCTGCTCCACTGTTAATCAAGTATTCAGTCAGGGTTTTATTAGCTGCTAGATGCAAATAGGTAAATAGTAATTGTCCTTTGCGAATAAACTGATATTCACTCTTCAAAGGCTCTTTAACTTTAACCACCATTTCGCGATTCCAAGCATCCTTGGCTTCAGGAACAATGGTTGCGCCAGCCTGTTGATAATCTGCATCGCTAAATCCAGAACCAACTCCAGCTTTAGTTTCCACAGAGACACTATGTCCTCTATCTGTTAAGACTCGCACACTAGCAGGAGATAATCCGACTCTAAATTCTTGATCTTTAGTTTCTTTTGGTACTCCAATTTCCATAATTAACCTCTCTCTTCTTGTGAACAATAAATAATAAACAGGTGATTGAAAGCAGATGAAGACGGGGGCGTAAAAGCTTTAGAGGTAACTTTGCGTATTCAGCCCCTCCAGAAAGTACAGGGATGCAAAACAAAAAGTCATACCTCATCCCTCATACCTCATCCTTTATCCTCGATCCCTCATCTTTTAAATTTGGCTATTTAAAGCCTCTTTCAATTTAGCAACAATTAAATCCGCATCTGCCTTGGTCAAAATTAAGGGAGGAGCAATAATTAACACATTAGAAAGCCCAGGAACAGTACTGCCGTTACGTCCGATAATGACTCCTTGTTCTAAACAGTAAGAGACAATCGCTCCTACTTTGTTTCCTGGTAATGGTTCTTTAGTCTCTTTATCTGCTACTAATTCAATCCCTAATAACATTCCTTTACTTCGGATGTCTCCTACATAGGGATGATCTTCTAGGGTTGCTAGTTCTGCTCTTAAATAAGCTCCCATCTTGGCTGCTTGTTCTGGTAGCTGTTCGGTTTCGATAATTTCGATATTTTTTAAAGATAAAGCGGTAGAAGCAGGATTTCCGCCATAGGTATTGATATGACGAAAATGAGAAGTAGGATCGCTTTCGTCTAGGAAGGCTTCAAAAATATGTTGCTGAGTAACCGTTGCCGAGAGGGGTAAATAACCACTGGTAATACCTTTTGCTAGGGTAATCATATCTGGCTTGACTCCCCAAACTTGGTGTCCGAACATTTTACCCAAACGACCAAAACCACTTACCACCTCATCAAAGATTAGCAGAATACCGTAGCGATCGCAAATTTCTCGCAGCATGGGTAAGTATTCATCGGGAGGAACAATCACCCCACCACCAGAAATAACAGGCTCAACAATAATTGCAGCTACAGTTTCCGCACCTTCATGAATTACCGTATTTTCTATCGAACTAGCACACTCGATATTACAAGAGCCGTAGGTTTTGCCAAAGGGACAGCGATAGCAATAGGGAGGATGAACGTGTAAAAATCCTGGTACGAGGGGTTCATATTTAGCTCGTCTTTCTGCTTGAGCGGTAGCACTCAACGCACCCATAGTATTACCGTGATAGGCACGATAGCGAGAAATAATTTTATATCTTCTACTACCCTCAGTTTGAGCATGATATTGACGTGCCATTTTAAAGGCTGTTTCGTTGGCTTCTGAACCACTATTGGAAAAGTGTACTTTCCCTTCAAACTGTAAAAGCTCTAATAGTTTGGCTGCTAGCTTAATTGCAGGTGAGTGGCTCATTACTAAAGGAAAGTATGATAGTTCCACTAGCTGTTCGCGGGCTGCATCTGCCAATTCTGTGCGTCCATAGCCGACATTAACACACCATAAGCCAGATACCCCATCTAGATACTCCTTGCCTTCACTGTCGGTAACATAGCAACCGTTGGCTTTATCCATGCGTTTGGGTGGGGTGCGTTCGTATTTCTTGTGCTGCACCATTGGATGCCAAAGAGATTCGACATCCATCTGAGTCAGAGATACTTCGTCTTGGAATGACGTAACTTCTTCTGGCTGTGTTAAATTCATTGGTTCATCTAAACGATCTAACATTACTTTGCCTCTCTATAAACAATGGGGAATTTTAAAATCAGCTACCATTTACTAGCTAACAGTTCAATTAAATTAAATTAACAGTGGGCGTGGATTAAAACTCGTTCCAGAACACGCTCTCTATTGCTCATTATTGAAGTTCAATTGCTCATTCAATCTCTAATTAACCTAAGAATCAGTAACTTACAGCCTTTCATTAACTGCAACCAATACCGATACTTACTAGAGCTGTAGCAAAACTAGAAATTTATTAAACTATTAAACTACTGAGTAAAATCTTTAGGAGTCCAGGAATCTAGAACAAACTCGACTGCAAAACTAACCAGCTTAGGTATGACCTCAAGCCTGTTTATGCTTGTGTATACATCGAGATATTATTCAAAAATCCACAGCAATTCCTAGACAATTTAAGTTTATTCGGGGGAACCAACACCGCTTCTGTTAATTAGATGCTTGTGTAGCCTTCCATGCTTAATGAACAGTCGCCAAGGAGTGTGATTGTTGCAAAGAGAATGAGAATAAAACACGGCAATAGGACTCTTAGCTATATTGAGTAGTATTGCTTAATCAGCAACTTCTTCATAATTAGAGTATAAAATTTACTTTGTGCTTTTTGTTCCTGGCGAACATTCTCTTCTTAATGTCATGAAATCTTTAACACTCGTTTCGCTCAAACTCAGGTACTAGCCGTTAGCTATTAGCTTTTTAAAGTAATTATTTGTACTTGATATTACATAGTGATTACCATTAGTTGACGGACGACACAAGCAAGGGCGTGGGTGCGGAGGCTTCCTCCGTACATTGAATTACCCGCTCCCGAATCGAATTCGAGAGTCGTGTCCTCACCTATACATCTTTTTTTATGATTTATAGGAAAGGAATAGACTCATAACTATGGAAAACCTTAAAATCTAAAATCAAAGTTCGAGAAGTGATTATGAATCAGAACAATTTAAACGATTTTTCTCCTAAAAAAAAGAAACCGTTAAAACAAAAAATTGATGTTAACTATAAATCGAAACAATGGTTAAAATTGAGCGGATGGAATCGATTTAGCTATCTTACCTTAACAGCATTTATTTTAACTGTTGTTATAACATTCATAAGTCCAGCATGGTTGCCTATAGAACAATCGGTTACTTATGGTGCTTTGCCAAGAGAAACAAATGATAGATTAATTTTTGCTCAAGAGGAAAGCCCACAACTAAGGGAAGAAAATCAAGAGCTACAAGAACAGATAGAAGAGCCAGCTATCGAAGAAGAATCACCATCTGAAGAGCCAACTACAGAAGAAGAATTAGCACCATCGGAAGAGCCAGCTATCGAAGAAGAGGCACCGTCTGAAGAGCCAGCTATCGAAGAAGAATCACCATCTGAAGAGCCAGCTATCGAAGAAGAATCACCATCTGAAGAGCCAGCTATCGAAGAAGAATCACCATCTGAAGAGCCAGCTATCGAAGAAGAATCACCATCTGAAGAGCCAGCTATCGAAGAAGAATCACCATCTGAAGAGCCAGCTATCGAAGAAGAATCAGCACCGTCTGAAGAAGAATTGCCCTTTGAAGAAGCAAAGAAATCTCTAGAAGAGGAAATTGATGAGAGATATGAAGAATGGGAATCTGAAAAAACAAGTAGCGAAATCTCCCACAGCATATCGGCGATCGCTACAATTTTGACGACGATTTTTATAGCACTGTTGGGTACTGGAATATTGCACATTCCTTACAACAGAACGGTTATTTTAGTTCTGGGAATTATCACAGTTTTCATTCAATTAAATATCAACGTATTTCTTCTAGACAAAACTCTTGCAGGATACGAAATTTTGGCAGAACAGGGCTTGTCTTTTAAAGACAAGCTGGAGTCTGTTGAAACAGAAGAACAGTTACAAGAGGTTCGAGAACAGTTTCAAGAATTAGTCCTAGAATCTCTAATACTTGAATAAAGCAAATTAAGGGATGGTTATGAACTATCCCCACAGCAATTTTCATTTTGAAGAAGAATATAACACTACATAGGCAAGAGGCAAGAGGCAAGAGGCAATTATGAGTGTGTAAATAATTATGACCAAATACTTATGTCTAGTATTGAAAGTGACTAGACCGAGCGTGTAATACCACCATCGATTCTAATATTCTGACCAGTTATATAGCTTGAACGTCCAGAAGCAAGAAAGGCAATTAATTCGGATGTTTCATTGACTTTTCCATAGCGTCCCATCGGGATTCTTTGTCGGCGTTCTTCTTTTTCGGGAAGACTATCCATGAAGCCAGGTAAGATATTATTCATCCTGATGTTTTCCGCAGCATATTTATCTACGTAAAGTTTGGTAAATGCTGCTAGAGCCGAGCGAAATACTCCAGAGGTGGGAAACAACGCTTCTGGTTCAAAGGTAGCGTAGGTGGAAATGTTGACAATAGAACCGCCACCCTGCTGTTGCATGATAGGTGTAACCAGTCGGCACATACGCACTACATTCATTAGATAAACATCCATGCCAACGTGCCAATCTTCGTCTAGTATTTCAAGTACCGCTCCTTTGGGACCATGACCTGCGCCATTTACGACTACATCAATGCGGTTCCAATGATTCATAGTTAGCTCTACTAATCTAGCAAGATCGTCTGTTTTGAGATTAGAACCAGTAAAACCGATACCGCCGAGTGATTTACCCAGAGCTTCTCCTTTGCCAGAAGAAGACATTACAGCTAATTTATAACCATCACTAGCGAGTTTGCGTGCTGCGTCTGCTGCTATCCCGCTACCTCCACCGACCACGATCGCAACTTGTTCTATTGTCATAGTAAATATCTTTTGATAATTAGCTTAAGTTACACATTACAGACTTAACTTATTATTCACAATCAGCTATTTACGGAAATTAATCAGAACAAAGCTTTCACTTCATGTTTATGAGACAGCCAAGTTAATACTGTATCGTAGTAGCGACTCAAACCTTTATACTCAATCAAATCGGCTGGCAAATTTTTTAACACCTGATGTAGTTGTCTCGTCCAAGCTGGATTAGTTGAGAGTTCATTTAAACTAATCAGGTAAGTATGGATAGGAAACATCAAAGCATTACTACGAGGTAGACGGGCAAATCGCTGTACTTCTACTCGCAAATGTACTTTTTCGCCACAGTTTTCTAATGTTACCGTGCTGCGGTCTTTTCCCCATTCTGGATAGGTTTCAAAAGAGGTTTCCAAGCGACGATTAATGGTCATAGTCCAATTACGTCTCGTCCAAGGTTTACCAATTTGTACCCGCATTAAAAAGGCTTTGGCTTTTTTGAAAACACCCATTTGATGCGCTCGCGGTACTGGTGTGTGAATTTCTTCAAAACTCATTCCTGCATTAAATCCTAAAGACCAAAGTGTCGGAAACATCAGAATTCCCGCATCTACAAATAAATCTCCTTCTCTTTGATCGAGCAACATAATATCTTCTGGGACTTGACGAGAAATGTATTCAAAGGGTTGGTAGGGTAGAGATGATTCATCCAAAAAGGTAAAGGTATCTTTGAGGTTAAGTTTTTTGTTCTCCCATATCCAGCGATCGCCATTTTGAGTTAAAGAAAAAGATTCGGGATACCAAGTAGCGAGGTCGTTCATAATCATTTCTAACGTATCCCACTGAGCTTCTTTCATGTGAGGTAGGGCTACATAACGTCCTTTGTGACCTTTTTGTAAAATGCGATCGCGTAGTTCGATTTCACTATTATAATGTTCGTTAACATCAAATAAAGCCTCGTTAGTTACGGGTTGAATATTGACCGAATACTTGTAGGAATCGCTAGTAAAAGGAAAAGGAAATTTTTTAATTGCTTCGATACTGTTACTCATAGTTTTTTCTACAAATCGATTATAAGTTGTTTGCTTTTGGCGCGAGATGTGCAAGAGAGAATACAATTTTGTTTGGCTCGTTCTTCTGGAGAATAGTAACTATCTAAGTGATGTATTTCTCCTGCTAAAACTCCAAGTTCGCAAGCTCCGCACCCTCCTACACGACAGGAATAATTAACGGGAAAACCAGCAGTTTCTAATGCTGCTAATAAGGTTTTATCTTTCGGTACTGTTATTTCTTTTCCAGACTGAGATAAAACGACAGTAAACGGTTTTTTATTATTAGTTTTAGCAGCACCAAAAATCTCTCTATGAATTGCCAAATCGGGATAGCCTAAAGCTCGCGCTTCGGCATAAAAATTATCACTCAAACTATGAGGAGCGCACAAATAAATATGAGTTCCTAATGGCTGCTCTTTAAGAATTTTATTGGATGAAAGGCGTTCGTCTTTCTCGCTAAAATAAAAAGTAACTTGAGAACCATATTTCTGTTTTAAAAATTCGTAAAAAGCGCATTCAGTTTGTGATTTAGCAGTGTAGTGCAATTCAAAAGTAGTCTGATATCTACTCAAAGTAGTTAGCATAGAAAGCAAAGGTGTAATACCAATTCCTCCCGCAATTAAAATATGTTTTCTCGCTAAACTAGCTAAAGTAAAAGAGTTTTTGGGAAACCCAATATTCAATTCAGTTCCTACTGAAATTTGATGCAAATATTGAGAGCCACCGCGAGATTTTTCAGCTAAAAGTACCGCAATTTCATAAAAGTCTGTTTCATAGGGAGAACTACATAAAGAATAGGAATTACGTCTAACTTTTTTCTCCAAAGTGATTTCTACTGCTACATGACTTCCAGGGGAAAATGGTGCTAATTTTTTACCATTGGCACTAACTAAACGAAAACTTTTGATTCTGGAAGTAAGCTTTTTTATATCTACAATTTTAACAGTTTGCTCGTTCATCATAAAACCTCTTTAAATTAGAGCAAATCACCTGGATTTTCAGCATCGGCACAGACACCAAGGTAAGCATTTTTTAACCTGGAGAAATGCTCCCAAATTTCTAGCTTAATGCCACAACCAGAGCAGGTGATAAGATTAGTACTAACTGGATAATTGATAGTGTGACAGGTAGAACAATAAACTCGCCTAGCTTTACTATCAAACACTTCTAAACTAATTTCCTCTTCTGACATTCCAAAACTACGAGCGCAATTTTCAACATCATAAATAAACTGTGCCGAACCAATTGCATAAAATCTTGTTCCTATGTAGGCACGTTCGAGAATTTCTCTTAATTTTTTTTGCAAATTTTCTACTGAATTAAATTGCTCTATCTTCCAATCTTTTCTGGCTTTTACAGTTTCTCCTAACTGTAAAATTTGGATATTTTGAGGAATATGTTCGAGTTCTTCCAGTCTGGTATAAATAACATCTATTACTTCGCTTGTTACACAAATTAGATGTTGAGAACCAGAAAGATCGAATTGAAGTTTAGTTGGTTGAGGAACACTACGCATTGATATTTAAGCAAAAGGATTGTTATTTATTATTTGTCATCAGCAATATAGTCAAATCAACTATAAATAGCAGTTTTATGAGGGACTTGGCTTTAAAATGACGAATGACCCCGCGTCCCCTATCTCAAAGGCTTGCCATCAAGTGGGATAATATCAACGACAGGCGTTTATACCCGTCGCATCTTTCTGCTTACACCCATTGATCGCATCTTCGTGTTTACACCCGTCACATCTTCGTGTTTATACCCATCGCATTTGAGGGCAAAGGAATGCACGAGTCATGACTTTTTTAAGCTTGTAAAGGATGGCTGCTTCGGTGCTAACTATGCTTTAGTCTTAAATTTATCTGTAAAAATAAATCCGTATAGCAAAGTATTCCATCAATTTTTGCTGTCAAGACATTTTCTTAGAAATTATTTATGGGCGTGACATTTTTACCCATAATTGACAGTAAGCAAGTATGCAATTCGGCTCTGAGAAGAAACCAGAATTCAAAAGCTGTTCCTGCTTAATAAAAGAAACTATTGATTTTCTCCACTCAACTTATATGCCGATAATAGTTAGCTATGTCGAGCAGAAAAATAAATTACAATCGCTACGCGATTAGCTGTAAGCTATATGCTATAAGCTATAGGCTACAAGCAAGCAAGTGTGAGGGCAATTTTACCCACCACGTAGCCTTATTTCACTTCGTGCATAGTGGAAGAATTAAACAAAGCTTATAGCTGGTTAAATATAACAGGGCGAACCAGCACTATCTCTGTTGATTAAGTGCTTGTGTAACCTACCACGATTGTTAAGCGATCGCCAGTAAGGATGATTGTTGCAAAAAGAACGAAGATATAACACGGCAACACGACTCTTTTTATGCTGAGTAAGATTGCTATGGGAGCAACTCTATATTCAAGATATAAAACTGGCTTTCAAAGTTTTGTTCAGAGCAAACATTTAGTTATTAATGTTAGGAAACCTTGATTTAGCGATCGCACTATAATCTTTTAAAGTATCGAGAAAAGCAAAGACGGCGGGAGTATGGAGGGCATCTTTGAGAACTGCTGCCTTAATAATTCTTTCTAAAGGAACTGGCAAAGAATAAACTCCTAATTGTTCGGGAACGGGTTTAGCAGCAAGTCGAGGTAAAATCGCTGCGCCTAAACCTTCTATCGCCATACTAATGATAGTTGAGTCCCGTTTCATTTCATAAGCGATATTCATTGACTCTTCAGAATGCTGCAAATATTTACGAATTCTGAGGGAACAACTCTCAATTGCCGAGAGAATTAAAGGATATTTTGCCAACTGTTTCCAAGTTAATTGAGTCTGGTTTAATTTTAAGCTACGGGGCAGCAGTACCACATATTCATCTCGATAAATTTCCCAGCTTTCAAACTCTTGAGAACAAGGTAAGTGAACTAAACCGATATCAGCTTTACTCGAACGCAAAATACTTTCAATCTCGTTCTGTTCATCAACTTCGATCACGTTTACCTTAATTAGAGGAAACCGACGGCAAAACTGAGCAATTAATACAGGTAATATATGAGTGGCAGCACTGCGAAATGATACCAGTCTAACAATTCCCCCTTCTAAACCTTTAGCTCGATTGGCTTCCACGATCATCTTTTGCAACAATTGAAGTATTTCTCTAGCTGGAGCGATTAATTGCTCTCCTACAGAGGTCGGATTTGCCCCATTACGTCCCCGATAAAACAAAATTACACCTAATTCTGTTTCCAAGGTCGCTATCGCATGACTGATTGCTGACTGAGAAATATTCAGATGTAAAGCAGCTTCACTAAAATTACGATAATCTGCCACTGCAACTAAGATTCGTAGCTGTGAGATTTTTAATTTATGTGGATCGATCGCATTCATAGGACTAATTGCTAATTTCCCCGAATCAGCTTTTTAACTGGCATTTTTAGTTTGGTTCTTTTTCTAACTATTCTACAAGCTAGCTGGAGTAGCAAAAATTTGGCTATGAATTTTATTCATGTTTTCCATGCATACATTGTTTTGTTGTTTAAAAACTAAATAGCTATAGTTAATTTAACGAAAGGAAAAACATAGTTGACTCTCAATAAACAGGAGTAAAACATGAAAATTCTTTTACAAACAGAAGCCACAAAAATTAGTAATCGTGAATTGGAAAATAACCAGCAGTATCTAATTGGTTTAATCGATAGATTTTCTTGCTTTCCTGGTAATTTATCAAAGCAAAAAATAGGGAGAAGTAAAAAATAACTCCCTAACTGTTCTCAATTCACAATTATTATTTGGCAACCAATTACTTTGTGAACATGGAGGTTTTAACCATGAAACTCATCAGTTCAATAGTCAACATATTGCAAAATATCGGACGTAGCTTGGTAGTAAACCACAATGAACCTCATATCGAACAAAAACACGATCGCCATGGTAACTCATACTGGCAAGTTTACGATTTTACTACTAACAAATCTTACCGTTTTGGTTCTGATAGAGATGTCAGAGCTTGGATTGAAGAACGTTATCACCATGCGTAAAAGTTTCAGCAACAATTATTAAATTAGGAGAACAAAATGAACTACACTAAATCTAATTTTCAATTACCTAACGCTAATAGCGATCGAGTTTTAACTTTAGAGAAAAAAGTTGGGTTATGGCTCAAGAAATTTTGGCAATTTAGCCTTTTTTATGGCGATTATTTGGCAAGCTTGCATTCTCGGAAAAACCCTAAACTTTAGACTTGATTTATCTCTCTAAAAATGGCAGATAAATTGATACTTTACTACTTCCGCGCAGCGATATTAGCTAGATCGGTTAACCATCGTTGCGCTTGATTGATCTGTGGCTAGTACCAATAATTCACTGATGTTAACGTTGCTCGGACGAGTGGCGCAAAAAACTACAATTTCTGCAATATCCTGGGGAGTTAAGGCGTTCATTCCTTCGTATACTTTTTTAGCTCGTTCTATATCTCCACGAAAACGCACTTTACTAAAATCAGTTTCTACCGTACCAGGATCGACGGAACTAACACGAATGGGAGTAGCGAATAAATCCATTTTTAAGCCTTCCGATAAAGCTCTAACGGCTGCTTTGGTGGCACAATAGACATTACCCCCTGGATAGGCTTGATGTCCCGCAATTGAGCCAATATTAATAATATGTCCCTGGTTTCTGGCTACCATTCCTGGTAAAAGCGATCGCGTTACGTATAGTAACCCTTTAACATTGGTATCGATCATTTCTTCCCAATTTTGGATATCACCTTCTTGGAGTTTATCCATACCACGACTTAACCCCGCATTATTAACTAAAATATCTACTTTGTTCCAGGGTTCGGGTAAAGATGCTAAGGTGGTTTCTACGGTAGCGCGATCGCTGACATCCATCTCTAACAGATGAGTTTTAACCTTATAAGTTGCTTTAATCTCTGCTGCAACTGCTTCGAGTTTTTCTTTTCGGCGTGCAGCTAAAATCAAAGATGCACCCTCTTGAGCAAATTGTTTAGCACAAGCTGCCCCAATACCACTACTTGCACCTGTAATTACGACGATTTGTTCTTTAATTGAAACCATATTGACATTAAATATCGATCGTTGAACATTTATCAAAAATTACCACTTATTCAGCCAGAATTTTTCGATCTGGCTAAATAGTGACTGCTTTATAATCTTTTAAAACGTCGAGAAAAGCAAAAACGGCTGGAGTATGCAGCGCATCTTTAAGCACTGCTGCTTTAATAATTCTTTCTAGTGGAACTGGCAAAGAATACATTTTTAGTTGTTCGGGAACTGGTTCAGCAGCAAGTCGAGGCAAAATACCCGCACCTAAGCCCTGCTCTGCCATACTAACTATAGTTGAGTCCTGACTCACTTCATAAGCAATATTAATTTTTTCTGGCGATCGCTGTAAGTAGTCTCTAATTTGTAGAGAACAGCTATTTTTTGTCGAGAGAATCAAAGGATATGCTGCTAATTTTTCCCAAGTCAATTGTGTTTGGTTTAGTTCTAAGCTGTGGGGTAACAATACTACATATTCATCGCGATAAATTTCCCAGGTTTCAAACTCCTCAGAGCAAGGTAAATCGAATAAACCAATATCTGCCTTACTCGAACGCAGGATACTTTCAATTTCAGAATGTTCGTCAACATCATTAACACTTACTTTAATTAAAGGAAACTGCCGACGAAACTGAGCTATTAAGACAGGTAATATATGAGTTGCTGCACTACGAAAGGATACCAGTCTAACGTTGCCACCTTCTAATCCTTTAGCTCGATTAGCTTCGATCGCTATCTTTTGTAATAGATTGAGTATTTCTCTAGCTGGTTCGATTAACGGCTCTCCTACAGAGGTTAAATTTGCTCCATTGCGTCCCCGATGAAATAAGATTACGCCTAATTCTGCTTCTAAAGTTGCGATCGCATGACTGACTGCTGATTGAGAAATCTCTAGATGTAAAGCAGCCTCACTAAAATTACGATAATCCGCCACTGCAACTAGGATTCGTAACTGTGAGATTTTCAGTTTATAGGGATCGATCGCGCTCATAAGTCCATTTATCAATCTCTTGACTAGGATCTCTAACTTAACAAAGGTTACTGTTTTTTTATCTATTAATTTTATTCATGTCTATTATGCAGATTTTGTTTTGTTGTTCAGAAATTAAATAGCTACAGTTTATCTATTGAAAGTAAAAATCTTCTGAATCAAGATAAACAGGAGCATAACATGAAAATTCTTTTACAGTCAGAAGCGAGAAATATTAGCGATCGCTATATCCAAGATAATCAACAATATTTAATTGGTTTGATGAATAAAGTACGAAGCTTTACTCTCAATTCTCGTCAGCAAAAAGCAAGTAAAAGCTCCAAAACTCTATCCTAGTTTTTCCCGATTCATAATTACGATAAGTTCTCAGTTTATTTTCATCATCAATCTGAGTCTTTTAATCGTAAATCCTGTTCTAAAAATCTATTTTTCGAGGGAGTATCAACCATGAAAATAGTCAATTTAATCGTCAATACTTTTAAAGATATAGGACGTAATTTAGTAGCTCAAAAGCAAGAACCTCTTGTTCAATTCAAGCGCGATAGCTACGGAAACTCGTATTGGCAAGTTGACGATCCCATTAACAATAAATCCTATGCCTTTGATTCAGATCGTGATGTCAGAGTGTGGATTGAACAACGTCATCACAGTGCTTGAAATCATCAACAATTCTCAATAATCATCAATTAGGAGTTCAAAATGAATCATTCTAAATTCAATCTCAAATCACAAAAAACCAACAATAACCAAATTGATAATGTAGAGCAAAAAAATCAGTTATGGCTCAATAAATTTTGGCAATTTAGCCTTTTTTATGGAAATCATCTGGGAAGCTTGCATTCTAAAAGATAATTAGCTAATGCTAGAAGAATTATCACCTAATCAAAATCTGAGGGAAGAACTATCATCTATGTTCTTCTTTCGGATTATAAGCGTTTCTTTTAGTTATAAACAAAACTGCTCCTTTGAAAGAATGCACACCGAAGAGCAAAGGAGAATTGGGATTTTACTTGACAATTATGAGAACTGCGATCGAGAAACTTATTATCTCAAGAAGCTAAAAGTTAGTATTGACTGCACTTTTCAGTTGAATAGACCACACGACTAAATAATTTCTGTTCCCTGTTAAGAATTCCCTTCGCTTTTACCAAGTCTCTTACTAACTAAGTTGTTCCAATTTATTAGAAAATATAGTTTCACCATAATCTTCTTCAAGCTTTTCAATAAGCTCTTGCGACAAGATCAGGGTAGTTATATTTGGCTCGCCTATACAAAACTTATAAGAGCTATTTAATATAGGATCAAAACATGGTTCTATTTTAGTGATTGCATTTAGATCGATTAATAAGGTTTCCTCGTGCTGTCGGAACGCCCTAAAGGACTCCTAAAGGATACCGCTCCGCATATAGCTTCCCTAAAGGACTCGCTCCGCATCGCGCGACCGAAGGAAGTCCTTTAGGGCATCGCGCGTCGCGCGAGTATTGACTCTTGCCTGTTCTCTCTTGCGGATTGCCTATTTCCACGCTCGTAATCTATTTTGCACGGATACTTATAATTAGCATTGAAAATCGCACTTCTCAATACAACGAAAATAAAAGATAGAAGCTAAAATAGTTGAGCCTAGAGTAATGGCGTAGTAAGATTACGTTTTGCAATCAAGAGATAAATTGTCCTATGGGAGTTGCGGGAAACGAAGCACTAATTAGCGTTATTATTCCCACCTATAACTGCGATCGTTATATTATCAAAGCAGTAGAAAGTGTTTTACTACAAGAAGACTGTAAGTACGAGATAATAGTAATTGATGACGGTTCAACAGATTATACTCAAGAAGTTTTAAAGCTTCACCGCAATCGCATTCGTTATTTCAAACAAAACAATCAAGGAGTCGCAGCAGCACGTAATAATGGTCTATCCCAAGCACAGGGAAATTTAATTGCTTTTTTGGATGCGGATGATTATTTTTTACCAGGTAAGCTATCAGCCCAATCCGCTATCTTTGCAGAAAGATGGGATTTAGGTATTGTTCACAGTGGTTGGCAAAGAGTAGACTCTGAAGGCAATAAAATATTGGATGTCCGTCCTTGGGAAGATGTGCCAGAGTTAGATTTAGCGGGATGGTTACGTTGGAAACCAGTATTACCTAGTGCTATGATGTTTCGTCGCGAATGGCTGGAATATGCAGGAGGTTTCGATTCCCGCTTTCCTCCCGCAGAAGATACCGATTTAGTTTTGAGAATGGCTTTAAAAGGCTGTAAAACTGCTTGGTTAAAGGAAATCACCGTACATTATCGTCAGCATGAAGAGAGTGCGATGCACAAAGGCTTACCCCAAGCAAAATCTCTCTCCGCAGTCATGGATAACTTTTTTGCTCAGCCCAATTTACCAAATAAAGTTAGGTTAATGGAATCTTCGGTGCGTTATGGCACAACAGTCTGGATTGCTTGGTATTTGTACTATACAAAACATCTTACAGAGATGACTGAGTATTTAAAAAAGTCTTGGCAATATAGTCCTTTTTCTCCTCTGGAAACTACTATCAACTGGATCGAAAGCTTTGCTGTTTTTTCTCAAAATTGGGGTATTGAATTTAATGTTTATAATTTAACTCAGTCTGCGGAATGGCAAGGTTTGGTTAAGTGGGTGATTGAGAAATAAAGGATGAGGGATGAGGGATGAAGAAGAAAACTTTGATAAGATGACGTTCCTTGTATAAAGCAAATTTAATTATTAATTACTCTTTTTTATGACGATCGCTAGGACAGTTTGTTTGGGTTTTTTGGCTTTAATTTTGATAGGTACTATACTATTGATCCTGCCTTTTGCTACTAATGATGGTAGCTGGAATAATCCAATGGTGGCTTTATTTACCTCTACTTCTGCGGTTTGTGTAACTGGTTTAGCAGTGGTAGATACTGGTACATATTTTTCTTTTTGGGGACAATTAACCATCCTTTTTTTAATTCAACTAGGGGGATTCGGTTATATGATGACCACTACTTTTTTGATGTTATTACTCGGACGCAAGTTTGATTTAAAACAAAAGTTTGCTATTAAAGAGTCTTTTGATCGCCCTTTTTTACAAGGTAGTAATAGTTTAGTGGTTTCGATTGTTGCTACAACTTTATTTTTTGAAATTACTGGGATATTTTTACTATTAAAAGTTTTTGCTCAAGAGTATGGTTTATCTAGAGGTTTATGGCTTTCTATTTTTCATAGTATTAGTGCTTGGAATAATGCAGGATTTAGTTTATTTTCTGATAGTTTGGTAGCATATAAAAGCTCTTGGTTAGTAAATTTAGTGATTCCTGGTTTAGTTATTTTTGGCGGTATTGGTTATCAGGTAATTATTGAATTTTATTTGTGGTTAAGAAAAAACATTTCAAGGCAGAAAAGAGTATTTTGCTTTTCTCTTAATTTTAAAGTAGTAATTAGTACTACTATTTTGTTATTAATTGTAGGAACATTTGCTTTCTTTTTAACAGAATTTAATAACCCAGCAACTTTGAGAAATCTGAGCTTACAAGACAAATTTTTAACGGCTTGGTTTCAATCTATGACTACTAGAACCGCAGGGTTTAACAGCATAGATATTGGAAAAATGACTACTGCTGGTTTATTTATTACCATGGGCTTTATGTTTATTGGAGCTAGCCCAAGTGGCACAGGAGGGGGAATTAAAACCACCACATTTAGAATATTATTAAACTGTACAAAATCTGCCTTACAAGGAAAAGATGACGTTGTTTTATATCAAAGAGAAGTTCCTAGTACTTTAATTTTAAAGGCTATAGCAGTAGTTTTTGGGACGGCTGCATCTATTGTAGTAGTAACAATTTTAATCTCTTTAGTCGAACCAAATCTTGTTTTTATTCAAATATTTTTTGAAGTTATTTCTGCTTTTGCCACTGTCGGCTTATCCACAGGTATTACTGCTAGTTTACATAGCACCGCACAGTTGATTTTGATTTGTGCCATGTATATCGGTAGAGTAAGCATTTTATTATTAATTGCTGCTTTTATTGGAAATGTCAAACCGACTTCTTTACACTATCCTGAAGAGAATTTATTGGTGGGATAACTTTGAAGGGATGAAGGATAAATTACGAACAGTCTCTAAATCTTCAATTTTAAATACTTTATTTTTATCGTAAACTTCGCTACCTATAACCAAAATTAGATAGTGTTGTGATTTATGTCACTATTTTGGGAATTATAAAAATGATTGCTTTAGGTAATTTCTGAAGTTCTGTTATTGCTTATCTATTTAGATTATGCCTAATTGCCATAGTTGAGGCTAGTTTCATTATTATAAGTTCAATGAAGAAGAGTTTTATATCTGGGTACAAATTAAACGAGAAATTTCAATTACCACAATGGTCAGTATTAGTCATATCGATTGTAATTGCTTTAACTACCTCTGCTAGTATTTATCGATTAAATCGGTGGACAGAACAAAGCAATTACGCCCAAGTTCTCTTAGTTAAAATGGCAGAACAACTCAGTAAAATTAATGCTTTGGAATGGGAAGCAATCGCTCTTAAAAAATTTAGTTCTGAAGAACAAGAAGAGTTAACAGAAATACGTGAAGAAATTGAATTTATTTTCAGCGAGCTCAAAAAAATCGATCGACAGAACAATCAACTCAACTATATTGCTAATCTTTACGAGCAGTACGATACAGCTATTAATCAAGAGATTGAATTTATTCAAGCTAACCAGATCGAGAAAGCGATCGCGATCGATCGGGAAATAGTAGATCCTATTTACGATTATATGTCCGAGGAAATTACTACTTTAGGCGAAATTTATTTACTCAAATAAAAAGAAGCTAGTCAAGGTTCTGATTTAGGTAGTACGTTAGCTTTACTTCTAGCTGCGATCTCTCTTGGAGGAGTGTTTTGGTGGTTTAATCGCCAATTATGGCTTAAAAACCGCATTCTTAATGCAACAATGAATGACCTTGAGCAAACTCAAAATCAACTGATTGACCAAGAAAAAATGGCTGCTTTAGGGCAATTAGTAGCGAGTGTTGCCCATGAAATAAATACGCCGTTAGGAGCAATTAAAACTTCTGCCAGTAATATCAGTAAGGCTGTTACAGAATCTTTAGCAGAATTACCCCAGTTAAATCAGTATCTTGATGAGTCAGAACAAAAATTATTTTTTAGCTTAATGAAAAATGCCATCAATAATTACTCTCCGATGCTTTCTAGCGAAAAACGCGCCTTAAAAAGAAAACTAACTAAGGAACTAAAAGAATATGAAATCGAAAATTATCGCAAAATTGCCGATCTACTCATTGATATTGGGATTTATGAAGAAGTATCGCCATTTCTACCTTTACTGCAACATTCTCAAGTAAATTGGATTTTACAACTTCTATATAATTTGACTCGTTTAGTTAACAATAATCTTACAACTATTACATCAGTAGAAAGAGCATCAAAAATAGTTTTTGCTCTTAAAAATTATGCTAGACAAGACATCATAGGAGAAAAAGAATTAGCAAACATTACTGATGGTATAGAAACAGCTTTGGAGATTTATCATAATCAAATTAAACACGACATCAAAGTTATTCGAGAGTATCAAGCTATTCCACAAATTTGGTGTTATCCAGACGAATTAATCCAGGTGTGGACAAATCTCATTCATAACGCTATTCAGGCTATGGAACAACAAGGAACTCTTATTATTGTCATAGAACCAGACAATGGTATGGTTAAAGTCCAAATTACTGATTCTGGCTGTGGTATTCCTTTGGAACTTCAAGATAAAATTTTGACACCCTTTTTTACAACTAAACCTATGGGGGAAGGTAGTGGTTTAGGATTACATATCAGCGAAAAGATTATCACTAAACATCAAGGAGATTTGGCATTGACCAGTCAACCAGGAAAAACTACTATAACTGTGCGCTTACCTATCGATCCCACAGAGATAAATTAGCTCTAATTATCTAGCTTGTTCGCTCTGTGTAAATCCACTATCTAAAACTTGACAGAACACTACTTAATTTTCTCACCAGTAAGTAGGTAGGGCTGTTTCATTCTTAATTAAAGTCAGGTAAATTAAAGTAAAAGCTTAATTTGACCGTGCAATGACTTCAATAAACTTAGATAAAAGCTTAATTGACTATTTCAAACAAATCCCTGATGAACG
>NZ_LR213803.1 GCF_900659865.1 Hyella patelloides LEGE 07179 | reverse complement strand
CTCAAAATTAGGAATTGCAACTACAGGTACGATATCAGAATGCCAAGGAATTTCTGTAATTTGCCAGTGTTCGGCTTCTCCCACAGATAATTGACAATTACCCAGTAAAGCAGGAACCACATTATCAGGATGTCCTTCTATTGCGATCGCCAATTTTATAATTTCTGTGGTATTAAGAGGGTTTCCCTCGATTGCATTAGCCCCTATTAATCCCCCCACAATAGCTGTTGCTGAACTCCCTAAGCCTCTGGATAAAGGAACACCCAATTTAGTCTGTACGAGAATTCCTGGGGGAGTGCGATCAATGTGTTGATAAAACTTGAGAAAAGATTGATAGAGTAAATTACTTTTATTTGTACTGACTTTATCGGCTTCTTCACCCTCTACTGTGATAGTAAATTCTGCTGCTTTCTCCAACGAGGTAAATTGAAACTCATTATAAATTGTCAAAGCTGCACCAAGACAATCAAAACCCACGCCAATGTTAGCAGTTGTTCCAGGAACGATTACAGTAGTTTGATTCATAATTGAAGTTCTAAAGCCTAACTCATAAGAACCATGAATTATAAGATATATTATCTTCCATCGTTAAAAAAAGTCGATCGCTTTTCTCTTTTCGAGACAAAATACCGTACAAATAGACAAGACATCAAATCAGTTGATTAATTACTGCCTACTGATTACTGCTTACTAATTACTGCTTACTGAATAGATGAAACTATCACCCCAAGAACAAGATAAATTAACAATTTTTACTGTTGGATTACTAGCAGAAAGGCGCAAAGCCAAGGGTTTAAAACTTAACTATCCCGAAGCAGTAGGTTACATTTCCGCAGCAATTTTAGAAGGCGCGAGAGAAGGAAGAAGCGTTGCTGAATTAATGACTTATGGCACAACCTTGTTAACTGCTGATGAGGTATTAGAAGGTGTACCAGAAATGATTCCTGAAGTACAAGTAGAAGCCACCTTCCCCGATGGAACCAAATTAGTCACCGTCCACAATCCCATACAGTAAAAGAGAAAGGATGAGGGCTGAATGATGAGGGCTGAATTCAACAGTGCGCGTTTGCGCTTATGAGGCAACCTCATTTCTTGTCGCACCGCAAAAGTCACAGATTACTACATCGTTAGAAGGCGGAGTAATCTGTGACCGTTGGTCAAAAGTTAGAGTAACTGATAACTGATAACTAATAACTGATAACTAATATGATTCCAGGTGAAATAATTACCCGCAGTGGTAGCATCGAACTCAATCAAGGAAAAGAGACTATTACGATAACGGTTGCTAATACAGGCGATCGCCCTATTCAAGTAGGTTCTCATTTTCATTTCTATGAAGTCAATACCGCTTTGCAGTTTGAGCGAGAAACAACTAAAGGAATGCGTTTAGATATCCCTGCGGGAACAGCAGTCAGATTTGAACCAGGAGATGAAAAGGATGTCAATTTAGTACCTTTTGCGGGAAGTCGTGAAGTATACGGCTTTAATGGTTTGGTGAATGGTGAATTGTGATTTGATTTACTAAATAGCGCGATCGATGTCTAAATGCAATACATAAGAACCTAGTTTTAACTGAGATGACCACAACTCATAATCTATTTGGACTCTGGTAGGAAAAGGATCGCAATCAAACTGTAAGAAACGAGTAAAGTTGCGTAAACGAAAAGAACTACTATTTTCTGGTGTATTGGCATTTAGCCAGTAGCGACTGATACCATAAACTCCTCTTTCCCAAAAGTGACGATAGCTAAAACTACCGTTGCTTTGCATGGTTAGAATTACGCGAGAAGGTGAAACTTCCAGCCACAGCAATCCTTTAGGAGTTTTGTCTTCTCCTTCAAGTGATGGTGTTGGGTCTTTAGAATAAGATGATTGGGGTAAATTGTACTGATTCAGCAATAAATGAAATTTATGTCGATCTTTTTGGTACAAAGAGGCATTTCCCTCAATGATGTTCCATAAAGGTAAGTCAGTAGAAATAAAAGAAAGGTACACGTTCTTACGACGATCCGCCAGCATGAGGGGTTATTTATTGTAATTGATAGTTCTTCTTTTCTAAGATATCCTTGGACTAGCAATTTTAGGTAGTCTCAAAAAAAAATCGCCAAAAGACTTGCCAAATAGTTTTTCTTTCGCTAAGATTAGTAATTGTGATGAGCAATCCTCGGTAGCTCAGTGGTAGAGCGGTCGGCTGTTAACCGATTGGTCGTAGGTTCGAATCCCACCCGGGGAGTTTTCAAATAATTGATAAATTTATGTATGGTAACTAGGGCGTGTCATCGGTAATGAGTTAGTGTAACTTTAGCCAATTGTACGGCGTGTTTCACTGTGCAACACTACAAAAAAGAATCGGCAGTATTAACTACTACCCACTCTTTACTATTTAGAAACTGCTAGCTTGAAAATTATTTAACCTAGAAACTAAAAGTAGTTCTGATAGCACCGATGAAGATATCATCATTATCAGCATTTTGGTTGGGGCTAGCGAGCCAGATAACACCAGGAGTAACAGAGATATTATCATTGAGTTGATATTTGTAGAAAGCCTCTACGTGAAGAGGAATATCATCAGCAAAATTATCATTACCACTATCAAGTTCAATATCGGTAAGATAAGGTTCTGCCCCTACTACAAGTGCGCCTAGATTGCCTTGCTTACCCAAGTCAGGGAAAACTAAAGCACCAGCATAGGTCATAACATCGGCATCCCCATCACCAAGTAAATTGATATCTGCGTAAGCAAACCAACCGCGTAAGCTAAGAAAGGAACTTATATCCCATTGAAATTGTGCGCCGTAGGTATTACTGGTAGTAGACTCAGTGAAGCCGAGACTAGCTAAATTTGTACCTGTACCACCCCAAAGAGTAGAACCACCATCGTTGTTGAAGCCTCTGACGTAGGATACACCTACTTTTAGTTTTTCATAAGGCTTAAAGACGAACTGACCCATTGCAGAGTAAGTACCGTTAAATAAACCAGCACCTTCATCGGGGTCGCTAGCACCAGGAGCGATATATCCCGCAGAAATTTCAAATTTTTCTCCTAAACTATAGCGTAAGCCTAGACCAGCAGAGCTACGAGTAATACCTTGGCGATATATTGGGCTACGTTCAGAAAAACGAGTTAAACCACCAGTAGCACCACCACCACTGTTTAAACCATCATTAAAGGCTTCTGCATAGAAATGATGACCAGCTAATACTGCCATTGTGGTGACTTGCAAATCGCCATCAAGTAAACCAAAAGTATAGTGTAAGCGATCGATTACTACGTCATTGTCAGGTACTCCAAAATCATGGGCAAAACGACCTTCTCTTGTACCAGTCTCATCTTGGAAGGAGTTACCAATATTGGCTGCACTCAGACGAGTTATTAATTGATCTCGTCCTGTAAAACTGCTGACTAATTGCAGACGAACTTTATCGGTAAAGACAATTTGAGAATCGAGATCGGGGCTTTCTTCATCTATATCATCATCAAAAAAATCTGTAGCTTCTTCTTCTCCAAAAGCACCAGCTAGCGTGAAAGCTACTTCCCCGACCAATTTGGTAGTGGTAGAAAACTGATTATCTTCTAAGAAAGCAGTACGACCTTCAAGATTGTCAATTCTACCGCTAATAGTGGCTAACTCGGCTTCAAATTCTTGGGTTAAACGATTGATAGTATCAACATCTTCTCTGACAACTGCTTCAGAAGAGGCAATTAAACGCTCGATTTGGTTCAGACAACTGTTTAGACCAGCAGCGAATTCATAGCGACTTAAAGCTTGATTTCCACGATAAGTTTGGTTGGGGAAACCTGCGATACAACCATAACGATCTACGAGAGAACGTAATGCTTCATAAGCCCAGTCTGCGGGGGATACATCTTGTAGTTGATTGACATTGGTTACCTGGTTCATGGGGTCGCTATCAACATCATCCCTGTTGGTTAATAAGGGGTCGTTGTATTGTAGAGACTCGTCAAAAAACGCGGAATTTGCTTCTTGAGATAGTACAGGGGTGCTGAAAGCTAATAAAGTTGCACCAAAAACCGCAGAACTACTCCAGAAAGAAGCTCTTAACTTAGATCTCATTTTACTTTTCCTCACACCTAAAATTGAGAATAACCCTCAAGTCAAACTTTAAAGCATCATAAGATACAAACGTTTATAACTAGGGTTGACTCGTTAGAAAATACCATCTGAAATTAACAGTATTTTGTGTTTTTGACAACACTTTTCCCGATCTTTAATGTACGATCGGCTCTTTAATAACATAAAAGCATCGTTTTAATGCAATTTTTGGAATTGAGTAAGGTTTTTAAGCCCACCTTACGCAGGTCAAAATTTCTTAATTAGTAATTTGCAACAATAACCTCTTAATATATTGGTCAAGATTAAGTCAAAAATAGCGATCGCTTTGGGATTCCTCTAAAAATTTTGGGCGTTGGTGAATCAAGGTATGATTTTTAAATTTTCATACTGTACTCTTCTTAAAAAAACTTAGAGCTTAGAGCTTTGAAGCTCCAAGCTACGAACAGAAACATTGAGCAAGGAAGCCCGTCGCCCTAAAGGATACACCTTCGGATAAGGTTTCCTCGACATGGGCAAGTCTTGCTTATGTACGTCATACATCAAATTACCAACGCCAAATTTTGATGTAGAAATGATAGACAAATTATGAACGCCTAATAATTAGTAAATAAATTGATAAATAACAATTAATAACTTTTTCAGTTTTTTTTCAGATACGGACTATAAATTTAAACCATCAACCATCGGATATAGATAATGAATCTCAAGTTTGGACGAGAAGTATGTAACAATCCGAAGATTGCGGAGTCCCGAGAATGGTTAATTACCAACGGTATTGGCGGTTTCGCTTCAGGCACAATATCGGGTGTCTTGACTAGACACTATCATGGCTTGCTTGTAGGTGCGTTAAAACCACCTGTAGCTAGAACTTTACTACTAACTAAACTAGATGAAACTGTTAATTACAACGGACAATTTTACGATTTATCAACTAATCGTTGGGCAGATGGCACAGTTGCACCCGAAGGATATCTAAATATAGAGAGTTTTCATTTAGAGGGAACAACCCCCGTTTGGCATTTTGCTTTTGCTGATGGGTTACTGGAAAAACGAATCTGGATGCAGCAGGGAGAAAATACCACTTATATTCGCTATAGCTATAAGCGAGGTAGTCAGCCTTTAAATTTATCTCTCAAAGCATTGGTTAACTATCGCGATTATCACGGTGGTACTCATGTTAAAGATTTGCCAACAGGATCTGCTATTAATTCTCGTGCAATTCCTCTTCGTCCCCCAGAAACAGAATCAGAAAAAACAGATGGAGGAGGCATTTATAGTTTAAGAGTCAAAGCTTTTCCCAATGCTGAAAATTTATACATCTCTGCAATTACGAAAAATTGGTCTAATAACTTTAATTGGTCGATCGATAATACTTGGTATCAAAACTTTGCTCTTGCAGTAGAAGAATATCGTGGGTTGGATGCTACGGAAGATCATTTGCTAGCTAGCACTGGCAGTGTTATCTTACAGCCAGGAGATTCTCTAACCATTATTGCCAGTACATCCGATAGATGGAGTGCGGGAGAATATCGCAAAACATGGGGAAATAATCAGATCGGGGAGAAAAGCCAACAGAAAAAAACAGAACGCGATCGCCAATTGATCGATCTTTTTTATGATTCTAATTCCCTAAACCCTACACCCGACAACCCAAACCCCAATCATTGGATCGAACAATTAGTCTTAGCAACAGAGCAATTTATTGTAGATCGTCCGTTAACTGATAATCCAGAAGGAAAAACGATTATTGCGGGCTATCCTTGGTTTACTGACTGGGGTAGAGATACCATGATTTCTTTACCAGGATTAACCATCTCTACAGGGCGTTATGACATTGCTAAAACTATTCTTCGCACTTTTGCTAAATATATAGACAAAGGAATGTTACCTAATGTGTTTCCCGATGCTGGGGAAACTCCCCATTACAATACTGTAGATGCTACTCTATGGTATTTTGAGGCGATTCGAGCTTACTACGCTGCTACAAAAGATCGAGAATTACTTGTAGAATTATTCCCTTTACTAGCTGAAATTATCGATTGGCATATCAAGGGTACTCGCTACAACATCAAGATGGATGATGATGGCTTACTCTATGCTGGCGAATCGGGAGTGCAACTTACTTGGATGGATGCCAAAGTGGGAGATTGGGTAGTTACACCTCGTATTGGTAAGCCTGTAGAGGTAAATGCCCTTTGGTATAATGCTTTAGTCTGTATAGATTATTTTTCAGATATTTTAAGTAAATCTGCCAGTAAATATCAAGAAATGGTAGATAATACGCGATCGCATTTCTCTAAGTTTTGGTATGAAGAGGGTGGTTATTGCTACGACGTAATTGATTCTCCTGATGGCAATGATACGAGTTTTCGTCCGAATCAAATTTTTGCTGTGTCATTACCCGATAGGGGCATTTCGCGAAACGCCCCTATAGAATCACCCCTACAACCAGAACAACAGAGAATGGTGGTAGATAAAGTCGGACAAAAATTATTAACTTCTTATGGATTGCTTTCTTTAGCTACAGATAACCCCGATTATGTCGGAATCTATGGGGGAAACCAATTACAACGAGATGGTAGTTATCACCAAGGTACTACTTGGGGTTGGTTAATCGGTCATTTTATTCAAGCTCACTTGCGAGTATATAAAAATCCTGAACTGGCTCGTAGTTTTCTGTTACCAATGGCTAACCATTTACGGGATGGTTGCATTGGCAGCATCAGCGAAATTTTTGATGGAGATGCACCTTTTACCCCTAGAGGTTGTTTTGCCCAAGCGTGGAGTGTAGCAGAAGTATTAAGAAGTTGGCTGATAACAATTAACAATTAGCCATCAATAACTAATAACTAGCAACTAACAATTAACAAAAACCATGACTAAAGAATCCGCACGATTACAACAAAAAGATTGGAAAAAATGGGGTCCTTACCTTAGTGAAAGGCAGTGGGGAACAGTTAGAGAAGATTATAGTGCCACAGGAGAAGCTTGGGATTACTTTTCCCACGATCGAGCCCGTTCTCGTGCATATCGTTGGGGAGAAGATGGCATTTTAGGTATTAGCGATAACAGGCAATTTTTGTGTTTTGCAGTTGCTTTATGGAATGGCAAAGATTCAATTTTAAAAGAGCGCATTTATGGTTTAACTGGTACTCAGGGTAATCATGGAGAAGATGTCAAAGATTATTATTTTTATCTTGATAGTACCCCCACTCATTCTTATATGAAAGGGTTATACAAATATCCTCAAGTAGAATTTCCTTACGCCGAACTAGAAGCAGAAAATCGCACTATAGGAAGAAGGGGGATGGAATATGAATTATTAGATACAGGAGTATTTGATGATAACAATTACTACGATGTTTTTGTTGAATATGTCAAAAATACTCCAGAAGATATCTTGATTAAAATTACTGTTGTTAATCATAGTTCCGAATCACAAACATTAAATTTATTACCAACATTATGGTTTCGCAATATCTGGTCTTGGGACAAAGACACCCTCAAACCCAAAATTAGTGTAGGGGCGAATGGCCATTCGCCCAATATTCAAATTAAAACCTATCATCCCGAACAAGGGGATTATTATTTCTATTGTCAAGGCGATCCAGAATTACTATTTACTGAAAACGAAACTAATTATCAGCGAATATTCAATTACGATAATGGCTCTAAATATGCCAAAGATGGGATTAATAATTATATCGTTAATGGTGAAAAAGATGCGGTTAATCCTAACAAGATCGGAACTAAATTTTCTCCTCACTATCAATTAACTATTGCACCGGAAGAAACTAAAGTAATTAAACTGCGATTAAGCGATCGACCCAATTTAACTGAACCTTTGGGTAATGAATTCGATACTATCTTTAAAACTCGCCTCAATGAAGCAGATGAATTTTATCAAAAGATTAATACCTCTACCTTAAACGACGATTTAGTAAATATCCAAAGACAAGCCTTTGCAGGAATGTTATGGAGTAAACAATACTATAAATTCGATATCGATCGCTGGCTAAATGGCGATCCTACCCAACCCGCACCACCACCAGAGAGAAAAAAAGGACGCAACCATCAATGGATTCATCTAGATAATGAAGATATTATCTCCATGCCTGATAAATGGGAATATCCTTGGTATGCTGCTTGGGATTTAGCTTTTCACTGTTTGCCCATTGCCCTAGTCGATCCCGACTTTGCCAAATATCAGTTAGATATAATGACGCGGGAGTGGTATATGCACCCCAACGGACAGATTCCTGCTTATGAGTGGGCATTCGGGGATGTTAACCCACCTGTACACGCTTGGGCAACTTGGCGAGTGTATAAGATTGAAGAAAAAAGAACGGGAAAAGGCGATCGCCTTTTTTTAGAAAGAGTCTTTCAGAAATTACTGCTTAACTTTACTTGGTGGGTAAATCGCAAGGATACTGAAGGAAATAATATCTTTGAAGGGGGCTTTTTAGGACTAGATAATATTGGGGTATTCGATCGCAGTTCTCCTTTACCCACTGGAGGCTATATCGAACAAGCAGACGGTACAAGCTGGATGGCAATGTATTCCCTCAATATGCTGACAATTGCCCTAGAGTTGGCATTAGAAAACCCTGTCTATGAAGACATGGCAACCAAGTTTTTTGAGCATTTTCTGTATATTGCAGATGCCATGAACCATATTGGCGATGAAAAAACTCAGCTTTGGGATAACGAGGATGGTTTTTTCTATGATGTACTGCATCTACCTAACGGGGAGAGAGTCCGTTTAAAAGTGCGATCGATGGTGGGTTTGATTCCTCTGTTTGCCGTTACTACTCTCGAACCAGAAGTCCTCAATAAACTTCCCGTTTTTAAGCGAAGATTGGAATGGTTTATCAACAACCGCACTGAGTTAAAGAAAAATGTCGCCTGTATGGAAACAACAGGATTAGGCGCAAGGAGAATGCTAGCTCTTTGTTATGTTACTTTAGATCGCTTTGAACCAGAGGATAAATTACGACGCATTCTAGAAAAACTCCTTGATGAAGACGAATTTTTTGGAGATTATGGCATCCGTGCGTTGTCTCGTTTCCACAAAGATAATCCCTATACTTTTCATGTCAACGGAGATGCCAATAAGGTAAGCTACGAACCAGCCGAATCCAGTAGCGGTTTATTTGGCGGTAACTCGAATTGGCGAGGGCCTGTTTGGATGCCAGTAAATTATTTATTGATTGAATCATTACAAAAGTTCCATCATTATCTTGGTGATGATTTCAAAGTTGAATGTCCCACTGGTTCGGGGAAAATGATGAATTTATGGGAAGTCTCTCAAGAAATTTCTTCCCGACTAACAAAAATTTTCCTCAAAAGTCGCGCTCAAAAACGACCTTTGTACGGCGGAATTGAGCAGTTTCAAAACGATACTCATTGGCAAGATTTAATCCTATTTCACGAATATTTTCACGGTGATAATGGCGCAGGAATTGGCGCAAATCATCAAACAGGCTGGACGGGATTAGTTGCCAAGTTAATTCAGCAAAGTGGGGAATATATTCAGAATCAGTAAATAGTTAACAAGTAATAACCAAACCAATAAATTATCTGTGTTTGCGGTGCGACCCCGATGAGTAAAACTCATCTAGGGAACGCCCTAAAGGACTCGCTCCGCATCGCGCACCAAGACATCTGCGTTCATCTGTGGACTATCTTTAATATACCTTTTAAACTTGACAAGTTAGTAAACCAAATCACAATGATTAACGCTCAAAGAGATTTAATTCAGGATATTTATCATAAATGGTTAACAATTGCTTTAGAAACAAAACCTATAAATCGAGATCGAGCTACGGAAGTAATTAATCAAACTTACCAATTAATTAATAAAAAAGCTCCGCAAATTATTTTCTGCAATGATATTATCGATCTGATTTTTCAAATATGGTTTTTTAATGATTCTGAGACTTATATGATTAAAGGCGTTAGCAAAAGTATTCAAAACAAATTATCGTTGGGGACACCACAACTTGAAAAAGAAATTAGTCAAAATATATCTAATGCTCTTAGTAAATTATGGAATATCATTGAACCAATAGATTCTAAATTATACAATTTACTCAGAAAAGAATGTATTAGTTCATTAAGAGAGGAAACAAAACTATCTCAAGCTATTGAGAATAACTGGATTAGTAGTTTTTCTTTGATTTATGAGTGCTTATATAGGGATTTTCAAATATCTGTCTTAAATTTACCTTACGATCCTTGGATTTGGGAAATATATCAATCCTTAGCTCAAGAATGTTTTTGTTTCTGTCCTTTTAAAAAAGTATGTTTTATTTTAGAACGATTTTCTACTAATATATTTAGTGAATTAGACAAGCATTCATCAGATTTTCAATTGCAATTTGACAATGATTAAACAAGTTTGAATTTTGGTGATCGCTAGAACTTTAATCGTAAGATAAGCATTGCCCTTTATAATTCATTTCTCTACCTGTATAAAGAAAATTTAGGTATCTAAAAAAATGTCAAAAACTATTAACGATCCTTATTTAGGAATAATAAAATACGATATTGAATACGATCAATATGAAGGAAAAGTAACCAATAAAGATGGTAAAACTATTGAATTTAGTTTTGATATTAATGATAATCTTCAAGAAGTATTAAAATACAGTCGTGAAATAATTAAAAAACTTTGCGATCGCTGATTTAATTTTAAACTTTATATAGCCGAAAAACTATTATATTTATATGCATAAAAATATCATCATTAATTCATAAAAAAATTTTATTAAATCAAAATCTGATGAATGAAATCGCTAATTGGTATAAAAAAGATTTAGCATATATCCACGATGTTGGGTTTAGTGACTTTGCGATTAAATCTGCTCCTGGCATCATAGAAATTCTCCAAAAACATAATATTACAGAAGGTTTAATTGTCGATTTGGGTTGTGGAAGTGGATTATCAGCGCAAGAGTTTATCAAAGCTAATTATCAAGTATTAGGAATCGATATTTCGCGATCGATGATTGAAATTGCTCGAAACAGAATTCCTGAAGCAGAATTTCGAGTTAAGTCACTTTTTCAAGCAGAAATACCCCCATGTAATGCTGTAACATCAATTGGTGAATGTCTTAACTATCTTTTTGATGAAGAAAATAATAGTCAAATTTTAACTGTTCTTTTTGAGCGCATTTACAAATCTTTAATACTTGGAGGTGTATTTATCTTCGATATTTTAGAACCATTGGCTACAGGAATAACTCAAGGATTTAAGGAGGGAGAAGATTGGATTGTACTGTTTGAAAAAGAAGAAGATCGAGAACAAAAAAAATTAACCCGTCGCATTATTACGTTGCGAAAAGAAGGAAGTTACTACAAACGAGACGATGAAATACATCATGTACGTCTTTATGAATCCTCATAAATTGCTAAAAAACTGCGTCAAGTCGGTTTTCAAGTTCAAACTAGGAGTAATTATGGTTCATTCTATCTTTCAAAAAGTCATCAGGTATTTATTGCTAGTAAATCAGTCAGTTTTTAGGAAGGTTTTTGATAAATAAATAACTAATTATAGAGCAATTAAAATACACCTCAATCAACAATTATCCATTAGCCATTAATCATTAGCAAAAGGAATTTTATCTCATGTTAGAAAGCTTACAACAAATCAAAAATCCCCTAACAAGAAGTATTACAGGAGCATCGGCAGTTTTTTCAATTTTAACGATGGTTTTTGCTCTGATAATTGGTATGAGTGGTCTTAAAGAGAGTAAAGAAAATCATAAATTCGCAGTTTATGGCTCTTTAATAGGAGCGATCGCAGGAGCAGTGATCGGAGGCGCAACCTGCTATAAACCCAGTCAAAAAAAAGCAGCAACAAAAACTATCACAGAGTCTATCGATCGTGATAAATCATGGAAAGATTG
Source organism: Hyella patelloides LEGE 07179 (assembly GCF_900659865.1). Taxonomy (GTDB): domain Bacteria; phylum Cyanobacteriota; class Cyanobacteriia; order Cyanobacteriales; family Xenococcaceae; genus Hyella; species Hyella patelloides. The sequence continues at coordinate 24,337 of NZ_LR213803.1, read as the reverse complement.
GCGTAATTTCGTAGTCGATCACAAAGTAAAAGAAAGTCAAGAAATTACTTCTTTTTATTTGAAACCTCAAGATAAGTTCGAGCTTCCTGATTTTAAGCCAGGACAATTTTTAACTATTAAGTTAGATATTCCCGAACAAACTCGCCCTGTAATTAGAACTTATTCTCTTTCTGATTACAACAATACAGATGGTTATTATCGTCTTTCAATTAAAAAAGAAGGTGCGCCAAGAGATTTAGATGTTCCCCCTGGAATTGCATCTAATTTTCTGCATGATGTCATAGAAGAAGGTTCGATTATCCCTGCAAAACCTCCTAATGGAAAGTTTTTTATTGATGTTCCCAGTTCTGTACCAGCAGTTTTGATTAGTAATGGAGTGGGTATTACGCCTATGATTGCTATGGCGAAAGCCTGTACTAAATTAAATCCCCATCGTCATTTATGGTTTTTGCATGGAGCGAGAAATGGTGATTATCATGCTTTTCGTGATGCTATTTTAGCTCTGGGACAAGAGAATCCTAATTTACATATTCATTATAAATATAGTCGTCCTCGACCAGAAGATGCAGGATTTTATCACAGTGAAGGTTATGTCGATAAAGAGTTACTAGAAACTCAAATTATTCCCGAAATCCAGCAGATTTACGGTGCTAGCAATGCGGAATACTTTTTATGTGGTTCACCAGCTTTTATGGACTCTATTCGCAGTGGCTTAGGAGAATTAGGAGTGGTAGAAGATAAGGTTTTCTTTGAATCTTTTTCTAAAGGTGGCAAAACTAAAGGTAATACTCAGCCCAAAACCACTAATACCGAAGGAATAGACAATGCAGAAATTGTTTTTGCTGCTTCTGGGAAAACATTAACTTGGCAAAAAGGTAATGGAACAATTTTAGAATTTGCTGAAGAAAATGGCATTAATCCTCCTTATAGTTGTCGCGAGGGGATTTGTTTGACTTGTATGTCTGAGTTACAAGAAGGAGAAGTAGAATATGTTGAACCTCCGACTAATGAACCCGATGAAGGTAGTGTTTTAATTTGTATTTGTCAGCCGAAAACTAATAAGGTAGTTCTCAATCTTTAACCTTGATTATTGAGCATTGATTAATGTTTGTAGGGTGGGTAAACATTCTTGAGTAAAATTTAGTCTAAATATGTATGAGATTATCCATCTAATAATTACTACACAAAATCGTCTATCTGTAGATTATTTAGAGTAACGAAACTCAATAATACAAATTTACTAATTCCTCTGGAGAGAATGATCTCTGCTTGGATGTGGAGACACAGCCAAATAAGTCGGCTCGTTGAAAGAGGAAGCCACTTCAGTGGTGAAGTGAATCCCCTTCTGTTTTACGGAGAGGAGAACGTCAAGCTTTCGTCAATCCAACCCACTTAATAAAGTAAAATATGCTTATCTACTTGCTTCCCAGCAAATGAAGACGATGGTAGATTCCTGCTTGCTCTAATAACTCTTCATGACTGCCTACTTCTGCTATTGTGCCATTATCGAGAACCACAATTTTATCTGCTTCACGGATAGTACTAAGACGATGGGCAATGATAATGGTAGTACGAGTACCAAAAATTGAATTCATCGCTTGTTGAATAGATCGCTCTGACTCATAATCAAGACTGGATGTTGCTTCATCAAAAATTAGGATATCAGGATCGACTATTAAGGCTCTAGCAATTCCTAAGCGTTGTTTTTGCCCTCCTGAGAGTCTGACACCTCTTTCTCCAACAGTAGTGTAGTATCCGTGGGGGAGTTCGTGGATAAATTCTTCTACTCTGGCAATATCACAGGCTTGCTCTACCTGTTGTAAACTCACTTTAGGATTACCGTAGGTAAGGTTATCTAGTACTGTGCCGTTAAAGATGTCTACGTCTTGATGAACAATCGCTAATCGACGACGATAACCCGCAATGTCTAGATTATGAATATCTTCCCCATCGATGAGAATTTGCCCTTGATTGGGTTCAAAGTAACGAAAGAGTAGCTTTACCAGGGTAGATTTTCCCGAACCAGAACGACCAACTAGAGCTACAGTTTGGTAGGGTTCTACGAGTAAGTTAATATCTTTTAAAATTGGGCGTTGTTCATTATAGCCAAAATAGAGGTGGCTAATTTCTAGTTTTCCTGTGAATTTATAGGGGTTAGTTGCTATGTGTTCAGTATCTAAACCCGCAGCATCTTTACCAGGGGATAGTTCCATAAATTCAGCAAATCGTTGCATAGATGCGTAACGACGAGCAAATACTTCGATTAAATTGCCGATGGGTTCTAGTTCTGCATAAGCCATACTAGAGACAGTTAAGGTGGTAATAAAGTGTCCTAGAGAAATATTACCTTTGACAGTGGAAATTAAGGTAAAAAGTAAGATTAAAAAGACACAAGTTTGGACGGTTGTTCTAAGCCAAGTTGCTAAAACAACATAGCCTTTGTGAATGCGGAAAGTAATTACTTTGTATTCTCTTTCTATGCGCTGTCTTTGTCTTTCTAATTCATTAGCTTCGGTGGCAAAGGCTTTAACTGTTTTGATATTTGTGATTATTTCCGAGGTATGGCTTTCGGTATTTTCTTGATATTTATCTAAGAGTTCTTCTTGTTTAATTAAGACTCGAACTTGTTTGAGACTGTAACCCAAAATAAAGATAAAAGAAGCTAAAAAAGCGATCGCTATTCCTTTGTCAATTAATAGAATTACCACAAAAATACCGCAGACTCTACCCAATTTGGGAATCATTTGTCCTGCAATTTCTGGATATGTCCAAGTATGATTTTCGATACCTCTCGATATTTTTCCCGCAATTCTACCTGGATTATTTTCATCATAAAAGCCGATGGGTAAAGTGAGAATTTTTTGAATTACTTCCCCAAAACTATCGCGTCTAGCTCTTAAAGAAATTTCCCAGTGAAACCAAGAGGTTAACCAAGGTTGTAAGGGAGCTTTTACCACGGTAGCTAAAATGATTAAGCTTAATAAAACTCCTAAAGAAAGCCAGGGTTCTGATGTGTTTGTTACTAAATTTTGTACTCGATCTACTATTACTTGAATTGGTTTATCTACTGGTTGTTGAGATAAGACATTGAGAATTTGTCCGATAGCATAAGGTACTATTAAGTCAGTAATTTCAAAAATACAAGAAACTACGATACTCAAAATAGCGATCGCTTTATATTTCTTGTAATAGCCAAGAATTTTATTAAAAGAAGACATTGTTTATCAGTAATCAATTTCTTTGTGGATAGCGCAACATGGGAAAAACGGTGGGAGAATTGCCCACTTTAATCTGATTTATAATTTCAAATCCATGCTGTTCATAAAATGGAATATTGGCTCTACTAGAAGACTCAAGATAAGCAATTTGCTTTTTGCTGTCGCAAACATCTAAGATCTGCTACATCAAGGCTGAACCATATCCCTTTTGACGTTGAGTTGGTTCTACACCAAGAATTCCTAAATACCAATGAGGCTCTTGAGGGCGATCGTGACTAATTTTTTCTAGCATGGTAAAGACTTCCTCTTGTAGTTGTTGAGATATCGTCCGTTGCAACATTTCCCCTACTGCTTCGCTTTCAGGCTCAGTATGGGGTGGAAACCAAAATGCAGCACCAGAATAATCATCGATAGTATAAACAGTTTTTAACTCTAATGCCTTGTGACCAAAAGTTCTCACAAAATTGGGGAAATTTTCGAGATATTGCTGCGGTGAAGGATACATCCAACGAATAACAGGATCGGCACAAAAAGCAAGTATCAGTGAATTAATAACATTTTCTAGATCGTATTGTGTTACGTTTCTGACTGTTAAAAATTTCATAGTTATAGCCACACCTTTGGTTCTACAACTGAATTCTAAAAATGAATTGAGAAAAACCAGAGATTAATTGAGCTATTGAGTTTCCTAGTACTAAATTAGGAGCTATTTTGTCTGATAGATCGAGTTAAAAATGCTCATTTTTCTTTTTACTTCCATTTTAATTTCAACATCTTTTACCAAGTTACAAAAGAATTTGGCTTGCTAATTCATCAATTTTGGATATAAATAATAATTAGTTTTTGATTCTTTCTTGAATTTTAAACATTGGATTCTTGTTGCAATTTTAAATGAGCATCGCTAGCTTACTTATTACCAATTACCTGTTATCTAATTAGTGACAAGTTAAGATAATTTGTCTTTTGTCAAATCCCTATCTTTATTACATCAGCCCTACAAACCGCCGAAGGTTGAAATCTCTGGCTCATAGTCTCAAGTCTTCTCAAAAAGACTCCCATGATTCAAAGTAACAACTCTTAGTCTATTGAAATAGACTTACTCTGTCAGACTGAAACTTAAGTTTCAGGTGGTTGAGGAGTGAAATGCAAGATGTTATCAAACCCTTTCTGTATCTAAATTTGTCGTTAGTTGAAAAATATAATTTTTGTTTAACTTATCACCAATGCCTATTACTCGATCAACAACCCAAAGGCTCTACTTCTCGAACTAAATGATGTTTCATAACCCTATCTTGAAATTGAGATTGCTCTTACAGTTTAATGAAATAATGCTCGAAAATCTTTTTTGTCATATATAAATACTACAATAATATTCTAAAAAATGAAACGTTGTTGGCAACTTATAATTATTAGCCTGTTGGGATTTATACTCAGCCTAGCTTTTGGAAGTTTTGTATCATCGGAAACTAATGGTATAAGTTTGATTCAAGAAGCACAACAACAATATCAACAAGGATTATTTAAACCTTCTCTTAAAATTTTACAACAAGCCGAGCAAGAATTTATTGCTCACAAGCAAACTCTTCAACAGGCGCAAACTCAAGCTTTAATTTCTTTAAATGAACAACAATTAGGTAATTGGAAGCAAGCACAACAAGTACTTGACTATGGGCTAGCTTTGATTGCTACAGAGCCAGAAACCACTAATAAACAACAGGTTTTAGGGCAACTTTGGAATGCTCAGGGACACTTATATTTAAGAAAAGGTCAGCCAAAAAAAGCTTTAGCAACTTGGGATAAAGCAGAGATGTATTATCAAAATATTGCCGATTATGTTGGTATTAAAGGTATAAGATTAGCTCGTACTCAAGCCTTAGAAAATCTCGGATTTTATCGTCGTGCTTGTAATAATATGTTAGATATTTTTTCGGCAGAAAATCGAGATTGTCAGCAACTAACTAATGAGGAATTAGAATTCATTTTAAAATCCGTTTCCGAACAATCTAATACATTACAAATCGAAGCTTTAAGTAGTTTGGCTAATAGCTTAATGTTGCTAGGAAAATTAGACAAAGCACAACAGACAATTGAACAAAGTCAAACTATTTTTGGGCAACGCAATTTACAATCTTCATTATTGAGTAACAAAATTAGCTTTACTGCTGCTAACATTGCTCAAGCTAGGGCAAATTTAGCCCAAGAACGAGAAGATAAACCACAGTTTGTTCACCAACAGCAAAAAGCAATTACCATTTATCACAATATCCTGCAAACTACCAATTCTCAAAGGCTTAGGGACATTACAGAAGCTCAGATTAATCTTTTAAATCTCTACATTAGAGAGAGCAAATGGGATTTAGCTCGCCAGATTGTCATCCAAAATAATCTAACTCCTTCTGAGATTCCCCCAAACTATCGCACTCTAAAAACGCAACTAATCTTAGCTCGTAGTTTAACCACTCTCAAAGAAAATAATGTATCAATACCCCAATCTTGGGATGATATTGGCACACTATACATAAAAATAGGTCAACAGGCTCACAATTTAGAAAATTATAGTTTAGAATCTTCTGCACTAGGCTATTTAGGACAATTAGCCTATGAGCAACAACTAGATTTAAACATCGATCCTCTACTGCAAATCGAACAGGCTTTACATCTGGCTCAAAGTAACCAAGCTCCAGAAATAGCTTATCGTTGGCAATGGCAACTAGGAAGAATCTACCGCCAGCAGCAAGATATTGCTAAAGCACTAGCTGCATATCAGGCTGCTTTTACTACTTTGCAAGACTTACGTAGTGATTTAGTAGCTTTAGATCGCGAAATTCAATTTTCTTTTCGCCAGCAAGTAGAACCAATATATCGAGAGTACACCAAACTATTACTACAGGAGCAAAAACCTGAAATAATCGCCTCTGCTGATAACCTCAAACAAGCAAGAGATGTTATTGAAGCTCTACAATTAGCAGAATTAGATAATTATTTCAAAGACGCTTGTGTTGCTTCTCAACAGCGCAACATAGAAGAAATCGATCCTTCAGCAGCAGTCATCTATACTATTGTGTTACCTGGAAATCGTCAAAACACAGCAGATATTTTAGAAGTTATCTTATCTCTCCCTGATGGTAGTTTTCATCATCACGAAGTAGTAATTACAGACTCCCAACTAACAAACACCATTAACCAACTCAATAATTACTTGTTACAACCAGATCGCCTGAACGATACTAACTATCTTTCCCATCAAGTATATAACTGGTTAATCCAACCCCTAGAAACCGCTCTCAATTCATCCTCTTCAGAAATTAATACCCTAGTTTTTGTATTGGATGGCGAATTACAAAACCTCCCCATGTCATCCTTATACGATGGAAAACAATACCTATTAGAAAAATATGCGATCGCTGTAACTCCTGGTTTACGTCTTCTCAATGCTCGATCGTCTTCAGCCAAATTAACCGCCTTAGCAGGGGGAGTCAGCCAACAAAGAGCCAATTTTGCTGCTTTAAAAAATGTCAAAACAGAACTAAAAACCATTAATGACACCTTAAATAGTCAAACATTACTCAATTCTCAATTCAACAGCCAAAATTTTACCAACACAATCAACTCTCAACCCTTCTCCATTGTTCACCTAGCTACCCACGGACAATTTAGCTCCAATCCAGAGCAAACTTTTATCATGCTTTGGGATCGTCAATTAACTATCGAAGACTTGAGCTACCTGTTACAAAACCGTAATTTAGATGACTCTCAACCCATCAATCTACTGGTACTGAGTGCTTGCGAAACCGCCAAAGGAGATAACCGCGCCACCCTTGGTTTAGCAGGAATGAGTGTCAGAACAGGTGTGAGCAGTACCCTAGCTACTCTATGGCAAATCAGCGATCGCTCTACAGCAGTCATGATGGATCGCTTTTACGAGTATCTCAGCCAAAACCCCAACATAACCAAAGCAGAAGCTCTCAGATTGGCTCAATTAGATTTGTGGAAAGTAACCCAACAAGACTGGAAAGTACCCTTATTTTGGGCTGCTTATGTCATTGTAGGTAATTGGACATAGTAGAGTAGGGTGGGCAATGCCCACCCTACCCTTTAATTGTCTTTATCTGATGATTCTTGGGTAGGGGCGTTTCGCGAAATCATTACTGATTACTGCTAAAGAGATTATTCGCTACAAAGCACTACAAGCATAATCAGGATAAAAACACAGTGACGCAAATCACATCAAACCCCCAACACATCTAGAAAAAACTTTTTTTCCTGATGTTATGTTTTTCGATTTAAGTGGGTAATTTCTAAATAGGAAAACAAAAAAAAGTTACTTCCAAACCACATACACTTAACAAGGAAAACAAATCAATGAATTCTATTTTTACTGCAAAATACTTACAAGCTCTACGTAACAAAAAAGGCAACAAAGGTTTCACTTTAATCGAACTTTTAGTAGTTGTAATCATCATCGGTGTACTTGCTGCTGTTGCTCTACCTAACTTACTAGCGCAAGTTGGTAAAGCTCGTGAGTCTGAAGGAAAAACTGCCGTTGGTTCTATCAACAGAGCGCAACAAACTTATCACTTTGAAAGACAATCATTTAATAACGCTACTAACGTACAAAGTGCTAGTAACCCTCTAGGTATTGTTGTTAACCCCGAATTCTACTCTTTCACTGTTACGGGTGCTGCTGCTGATGCTACTGTTGCTGCTAATGCTCTAGATGCTGGCAATGATGGAGTAAGAAACTACTCTGGTGGTATTGCTTACGCTGCTGGTGCTTACGACACTTCTCTCTGTCAATCTGATAACGTAGGTGGTGCAGCTACTGCTACCGCTACTGGTGGTGTTGCTGGTTGCTCTGCTGGTGCAGAATTGAACTAATATCCCAATCTTGGTTTAATTTTACTAAAACAGGCACTCTTTGCCTGTTTTTTAATTAGATATTTTGCATGACGAGCATTATTCAGCATAACTAGGCAAAGTTAATTAATGTCAATTAGAAAAAAGAAAATAATTAATCATATTTAATTAAAGCAAAAATTCATCTTCCTTTATAAACAAATAAAATTATGGTAATCGGATAGTGAATACCCAATATGTAAATTTTTTATTAAATAGAACTAAAAAACGTAGGCTGGAATCTGGATTTACCTTAATTGAGCTATTAATAGTGATGATTATTCTAGGTTTACTATCTGCGATCGCCTTACCTAATTTTATTGGTCAAGTTGGTAAAGCTAGAGAAACAGAAGCTAAAAATAGTTTGGGGACTTTGGGGCGCGCCCAACAAGCTTACCACCTCGAACACCAGGTTTTTGCCAATAATTTAAATAACTTATCGAATAGTAATCTTTTTCAGAGCGAATATTATAGCTATCCTGATGCCGATACTGCTACTAACTCTTTATTAAAACAACGAGCAGTTGCCATAAACTCTAGTTCTGATAGAGTACGCAATTATGCTGTTGGTGTATATTTTAACTCTGGTGCTTACCAACTTGCTTTGTGTGAAGGGACAGCGGTGGGTGTAATTGTAGAAGTGCCAGATTCTTTTGCAGATTCTTGTACCAATGATGGCACAAGGCTGAGATAACTTATATTTCTATATTCTTGTAAAGTTATGTTCAATTTTAATAATAGAATACTTGTAAGTTGTTTAACAGGAATAGTCAGTTTTTCTGCTATCGTTAGCTTGCAGGTGGAGTCTTTAAAGCAACAAATAAAAATAAAAAATCAAAGTACTAAGGCTTATATTCAACAAGAAAAACATCGGAAAGCTCAAGCTAATATACAGCAAAAAATTCCTAGTTTTGGATACAATAACTTAATAGCTGATTGGGCTTTTTTACAGTATATTCAGTATTTTGGTGATACAGAAGCTCGTGAAGTCACAGGTTATTCTGTAATTACAGATTATTTTGAAACTATAGTAAATAAAGACCCCAAATTTATTGATGCTAATTTAATTCTTTCTACTACCAATTCTATTTTTGCTGGCAATCCCCAAAAAACAGTCTCCCTTTTAGAAAAATCTTTAGAATCTATTACTCCTGAAATGTCTCCTTATCCATTTTTTATTTGGGGTTACAAAGCAATAGATGAAGTTCTTTTATTAGGAGATATAGAAGCAGCAAAAAAATCTTATCAAACAGCAGCATCTTGGGCAGAAGTAAGTAATGTAGTGGGGAGTGATGTTATAGCAAAACGTTATCTAGAAACAGTAGCTTTTCTAGAAACTAATCCTGATAGTACTACAATACAAATTTCAGGCTGGACTATGATTTTATCTAACAATAGCGATCGGCAAATTCGAGAGTATGCTCTTAAAAAAATTGAAGAACTGGGAGGAATAGTTACTGTAAATCCTAATGGAAAAATTAGTATCAAAGCCCCAGAAAAAGTATGAAATATTATTTTAACTACTTAATTTCTAATGTTAATCGAGTCGAAAATTATTATTAGTTGGATGGGGTAAGGATAATTCTTTTGTCTGTACTTTATTAAGTAAATACTCTAGCTCTATAAATTCTCGATAATAATCATCAAATAAGTTTAATTTTCTTATTATAAGATAATCTCGAAGTTCTGATGGAAAAAACAAAAGAGATGCTTTAGTGATTTCTTCATTACGATATGCCAATCTCAGGGCATTTCTGGTCGCAGTAGTAAGTTTTAATTGAATAGAGCTTATCCAAGTTTTTAGAGCGACATTTTGCTTAGTTATATTTTCTAAGTATTCTCTTTGAACTTTCTCTATATTCACTCCAGTACTACTCTTAAAATAATTATATAAATAAGGTTCTGGCTGTAACCAAGCTTGTAATAATAACAATGAATCAGGATTCTCTACTGTCTCTATATTTGAAGCAAGAATATTTAATGCTTCATCGGGGTTTTTTTCTGCTAAAAGCAAAGCTTTTATTATTGGTCTTAACCTTTCATGTTCCACTTTATTTATAGACTGACCATCCAACCACTTTAAAAGAATTTGTTTTTCATAAACAGAATTATAATGGTAATTATCAGACGATAACTGTTGAGATAATTTAGAAAACAAATTTAAGCTTTTTTGAAGCACTTCGTTTTTAACCTCAGATAATGGTAGTTCATTCCACATACTAGAAGTTAAAAATTGAGGAGTAATTAAGCCTTGTAATGCTAAAGCGGTAATAGCTTTTTCTGTTTCATTAATTTTTAGATACTCTCGTCCTAATAAGTAATGAGAATAAGATGAAATACGTGGCAATAACTGTATTGCTCGACGAAAATATTCAATTGCTGATTGACTATTACCTAGATCTCCATACATCATGCCTAACATTTGATTAAAATGAGCATCATTTGGTGCTGCTTCAACTACTTTCTGAAGATGTTTTAAGCTTAATTCTGTTAATTCTAAGTAAAGCTTTTGTTCTCGAACAGGTTCTCTAATTCGCATTGCTATGATAGCAGCAGTAATATTATAGGTGGGATCCCAAGAAACTAAATTTGCTGCATCAGCTATCTTTTTATAGCCAACATCTAGTCTTCCTACAACAAAATTACGATGAGCAATTTTAGTTAATCTTAATGCCAAAGTTTGAGGAATCCAAAGCAATAAACTAGCAATTAAGATAGTAATTGAGATTAAGCTAATCCAACGACGACAATAGTTGCCAAAGATATTTATTTTCTCAAAGCTATTATCATCAGCTAATTTAATTAGAAGCAATGTCAAAAATACTAAATTAATACTCAGAGAAATATTTTCTAACTGATAATCTGTTAAGGTAGCAACACTATAAGCCAAGAAACTACCACCAGTACCATAAAGTAAAGAACGCTCTCTTAGATTAGTCAATCGATAGTACAACTCGAACCATAAACGAAGTAAACAAACAATTAAAAATAGGTAAGTAGATAAACCAACTAAACCCAACTCACCGAAAATCTGCACGGGAGTATTATGTAATTGTTGTATATGAGTTCCCCCAGTACCAGTTTCAATTGGACGATACAAATCATAAACACGAGACATATTACCTGCACCGACACCAAACAGAGGTCGGTCTTTAAAAATATTGCTGGCTGCTTCCAGCATTAGTAGTCTGTCCTTGCTTTGTCCGTCAATCTTCAGTTGTATCAGTGGCGCATCACTATTAAAACCATTAAATTTGACAATTCTTTGTACCCTAGAATTATTTAAAGAAACAGTCAATAAAATAGCCAAAACTAAACCACAACTAACTAAACGCAACCATCTTTGTTTGCCTTTACTACGAATTATCAAAAAAATAACTGTAGCGATTGCCAAAGCTAATAGTCCTAAAAAGCCACCCCGCGAACCAGTATAATAAAGCACAAATAACATTAAGCTACTAGCAGCCAAAGCCCCTATTCTTTGCCAACTTTTACTTGCTATAGCTAAAGCTATAGTCAAGGGGAAAACTAACATGATGTATCCCGCAACAAAGTTTGGATGTCCCATAGGATAATTAATACGAGATGCATCGGAAGCTCTTAGTGGATACCAAACAGCCAATCCTACAAGGCAACTAATTACCCCTGCAATACTAATTCTTTGCCACAGGTGGTAAATATTAAAACTCTCTACTGCTATCCAGTTACGAAGCACATATAGTAGCATCAAGTAGCAAAATACTAGGGAAATATTCCAAGCGGATACTACTTTAAATTGAGCAAAAATTCCTGATAAGATAAGTGCAACCATAATTGCAGCTACTGCCCAGTCTAAACCATAACCTAATAACTTGAAAGGTATTTTAAACTGACGAAGCATCCAAATAATCCAGATACCCAAAGCCAAAAATCCAATCTGCCATACAATAATCCAAGGATAGGAAACCATTAGATAGTAACTATTGGGAAGCCAGGTATAAAAAACTAGCATCGCCAGACAAATATAACCTAACCATTGACCACGCCAATTAGGATTTGATTGAGTATCTTTGGATAAATTCATGCTCTAGATAACAAGACTGCTATCTTTGTATACCCAATTTGACTACGATCGCGATCGTTTGAGAGCAATTTTTTTGTTAGCAACCCAACTCTGTAAGGTGGGCATTGCACTAAAGTACTTCCTTCGGTCGCCCACCCTACCGTATATTTACAGGGAATATTTCAAACAGTGCAATTAGCTGATTTTAATAACCAGCAACCAAACCCTAAACCAATCGCATTAGGTAGCCATGCTGCAATCAGAGGAGAAATTAAACCTGCAATACCCAATGAGCCAATCATAAAACCTAGTAAATAATAACTAAAAACGATCGCAATACAAAGACCAAAGCTTCTACCACGATTGAGATTACTAAAGGTAGCCCCTACGGATGAACCAATGAGAGCGAAGATGATACAAATAAAAGGAAAAGCTAATTTTTGCTGGATGCGGACTTGAAATAAACGAATTTTCGGTAAATTACCGCTATCGAAAATTAACTCTAAATAGTCTCTTGCTTGAGTTAAACTCATGGCATCAGGATCGCGTTCTTGAGTAACTATTTTAAAGAATGTTGCGGGTAAGGCAATTTGATAGTTATTAAAAGTTTTTCTCAATGAATTTAAGATATCTTTTCCCAGATTATCTATTATGCCCTGTTGCATATTCCATAATTCAAGTTGAGCATTCCAGTAGGCGTATTTGGCTGTAATAATTTGTGTTAGTTGTTGATTTTTCCAGCTAATTACTACAATATTATTTAATTTATTGCCATCAAATTTTTCTGCATAATAAAGCCTTTTGAGTTCTTTTTCTTCTGTATTTATAGATTCATATTCAGGGTAAAAAATATCTTTTTTTTGGAGAGCAACTTTAGTTTCAGGAAGAAAAGGCTGTTGCAAAAGAATTACTTGATAGTTGGCTTGAGGAACGATCGCTTCGTTAGTAATTAAAGTTAATATGGTAATTACAAAACTAAAATAAACAGCAGGAATAACAATTTTATAAATACTAATACCGACACTTCTAAAAGCAATTAATTCGCGATCGCTATTTAAACGCCCGTAAACTATTAAAGTGGTTAATAATGTGCCAATCGGCAAACCATAGGCAACATATTCAGGAATTTTCAAGACAAATATTTTAAGAGCAACTACCAGAGGTAAATTGTAATTATTTATCTGATAAGCTAAATCTGATATTGTACCAATAGCGACACCTACACCAGATAATAAGCCTACGGTTAAGCAAAAAAGTATTATTAATTGTTTAAATAAATATAAATTAAGTATTGAATTAATCACTATTATCAATAGTTATTGCATTATATTTTTCTGACTAAATATGTTTAGTAAAATCCTTATTAGAAAATAAATGTGAAATGGTGTGTAACAATATTAATCGAATTTCGTACGGGCGAACGGCTGTTCGTCCCACCAATGACTCCTGATTTTGTAAATATGGACTTTTTATTTTTATCTAAATTACTACCTACTTTTATTTATCCTTTAGGATTATCCTGTATTTTATTGATAGTTGCCTTTTTTCTCGCTTTAAGACGATCGCGTTTTGCGACAATTCCCATCGCACTATCTTTTTTAATCTTGATGATTACTGGTAATCCTCGATTTTCTGATGCTTTAGTCAAATCTTTAGAATGGCAAAATACGGCAACTCAAAATTTACCCACCGCAGATGCTATCGTGGTTTTAGGGGGTGCAACCAGAAGTATCTCTCCTCCGCGAGTAATGCCCGATTTGAACGAACATGGCGATCGCATTTTGTATGGAGCTCAACTATATAAAGAGGGGAAAGCCCCTTTAATTGTGCTATCTGGAGGCAGAATAGAATGGTTTGGTAAGGAAGAATCCGAAGCGACAGATATGGCGAGAATTCTGAAATTAACAGGAGTACCCGAAGAAGCCATTATTCAAGAAGATAATTCCCTCAATACTTATGAAAATGCTAAATTTACCAAGAAAATTTTAGACGAGAGAGGCATTAAAAAGATTTTACTGGTAACATCTGCTTTTCACACACCGCGATCTCTTAAAATCTTCGCTCGTCAAGGGATAGAAGCCATTCCCGCGCCTACTGATTTCCTGATTAGCGAACTAGATTTAATCAAGCATGACTATAGTATAGAATCAAGAGTTTTGAGTTATTTTCCTAAGTCTGAAAGTCTCTATTACACAACCAAAATTATTAAAGAATATATTGGCACTTTTATCTATCGTTTGCGAGGTTGGCTTTGATTTTAAGCAAGCAAAAATGAGGAATCAGATAAAAACTCAACTATATTCAGTACTTTCATTATTTCTTTATCTTTTCTCCTGATTCCTTAACCAAGAAAAGGGGTAAAATTTATGTTATCTCCATACGACAAGGTTAATTACTTACAGAGAATACTCACCCCCTATATGATTATAGCTCTCGTGGCTAATAAATAAGGAACAATGTCCAAGTACCAAATGTCTACTTGGGGATGAAAAATATTTCACCTAGACTCATCCTTTCCTAATGGTAAGAAAGAACTGATAACTGTTAAAATTCAATTCCAGCTTGTGCTTTAACACCTTGTTCTTTAAAAGGATGTTTTACCAAAGTCATTTCTGTAACCAAATCTGCCTTTTCGATTAATTCTTTGGGCGCGCCTCTTCCAGTGAGAATAACGTGGGAATCTTCAGGTTTTTGTTCTAATCCTGCAATAACTGTTTTTACATCTAAATAACCTAGTTTGAGAGCAATATTAACTTCATCCAGTAATACCAAGCGATATTCAGGATTTGTGATGTATTCTAAAGCTTTTTCCCAAGCTGCAATTGCTTTTTCCGTGTCTCTAGCTTGATCTTGAGTTTCCCAGGTAAAACCTTCCCCCATAGCATGGAACTCCAACTGTCCTTCCCATCTACCTAAAACAGCTTTTTCGGCGGGTTCCCAAGCACCTTTTATAAACTGAATAATCGCTACTTTGTAACCATGACCTAGGGATCTCATTACCATTCCTAACGCTGCGGTAGTTTTTCCTTTACCATTACCAGTATTAATAATTATTAGACCTTTTTCTTGGTTTCTCTCTGCAAGACGTTGTTCTTGAACTTCTTTACGCCTTTGCATCTTTTGTTTATATTTCAGGTCATCCATAGTTGATAAGTTATAAATTAATGATTCTTTTTCAATTAATCACAGTTGGCACACATTATGAGTAAATCGATCTAAACCGCAACAAAGTCATAAGTATCTTAATGTACCAAGGAATTAGGATTCAAGAACTAAGAACAGAAACAGAAGTGTAATCACGACAGATTAAAATGTATAAACGCCAGATAAAAAAAGTTTTTTTAGGCGATCGACGACAAATCTAATATCTTGTAAGATCGACAAAATTAGTGTTTCAACTCTGTTTTATATGTGTAATTTTTATCTATATATTGATAACTACAGAACAATTGTAAAAGTATCAACAAATTGTAACTAAGTCTTCATTCCTCGTTTCTTTATACTCCTTCCTTAGTTGTATACTCTGAGAAGCTAAATAATTTTACTTACAAGAAAATGCTTAACAATAGCTTTTTACGTTCTACTATTTTAGTAGGAACACTGAGTTTATCTCTGGCTGCTTGCGGTGGGGGTGGAGAAACAACACCTACTGATTCTGCTAGTAGTACTGCGGGTGGTACAAGTCGTCTAGATACTGTATTGAGTCGTGGTAACTTAATCTGTGGTGTTAATGGTCAATTGCCTGGATTTAGCTTTGTAGATGAAAATGGTGAATATTCTGGGATGGATGTCGATATCTGTAGAGCGATCGCTTCTGCTTTATTTGATGACCCTTCTCAGGTAGAATATCGTGACCTCAGCGCACAAGAACGTTTTACCGCAGTACAATCAGGAGAGGTTGATATCCTCATTCGTAACACTACCTGGACAATTAACCGTGACACCTCTGTCGGGATGGAATTTGCTCCCACCACTTTTTATGATGGTCAAGGATTAATGGCGACTACAGCCAGTGGAGTACAACAATTAGAAGATTTGAACGGTAAGTCAGTGTGTGTTTTATCTGGTACTACCAACGAACAAAATTTAACAGATCGAATGCGAAAACTAGAGGTAAACTATACACCAGTGGTCTTTGAAGATACTGATGCAGTATATGCAGCCTATGAACAAGGACGTTGTGAAGCAGTGACTAGCGATCGCTCTCAATTAGTAGCTAGAAGAGCCGTTTTAGCTAATCCTGATGACCATGAAGTTCTCGAAGTTGTCATGTCAAAAGAGCCTTTAGGGCCCTTGGTTGCTAACGGGGACGCTAAATGGTTTGATGCTGTGAAATGGATTACCTATTCTTTAATTCAAGCGGAAGAATTTGACCTTAATTCTCAAAATGTAGCCGATTTTGCCGAAACTGAAGACCCTCAAATTAGACGCTTTTTGGGTCAAGAAGGTAACTTAGGCGAAGACATGGGTTTACCCAATGATTTTGCAGCCAGAGTAGTGAGAAATGTGGGTAATTATGGTGAAATTTATGAGAAAAATATTGGTACACCTTTCGGTTTAGATCGAGGACAAAATCAACTCTGGAGTGATGGCGGTTTACTTTATTCTCCTCCTTTTAGATAGTTTTTAAATGGTTTAGAGTAAGCATCGAAAAATGAGGAAAGAGGAACACATAATTTTACTTTAATCCTTAATCCTCATTGCTAGTAATTACTTAGGCTCGGTTGAATAGCTTATTTATTGTGGATGATGAGGAAATAAGGAACTAGGGAATTAGGGACAAACTTTATTTAACTTAATTATTCGCACTTGATACTAAATAACTTCAATTTAAGTTTTTTCTATAAATATTGCACTTTTAATCAATTAAAAAATTGCCAAATAACTTATTGAAGATAATATCAATGAAGTTTACGCTAGCCAAATAGTAGATAATGATGCTAGCCAATGGAGAACACTATAGAGTTAGTTATTACCAATTATTAAGAGAAGGGCAAATTGTATTTTATCCAAAAATATGTAGGGACAATTCATGAATTATCCCTACATTAGATTACCCATTCCCCTAAAAAACTATCCTGTATGATGTTGAGATTATCTAGTATTTTCAAAAATGCGATCGCTTAATAGTTAAATAATAAGCAAAGAATTAACTAATACAAGTGTTAAATTTATAACGCTCAATGGGAATTATAAGTACAAGTCGAATTTATTAAAACCTCTCTCCAAATTGTACTTTACTTCTTAATTGTATTGATTGTATGTTAGTAAATAAACAAATTAATTTAGATGTCATAAGTTGTCTTCTAAATGAAGTTCTAAAATCTGAAGGTGTTACTGCTAAGAAAGTTAGCTTCAAAAATGATTATCTGCAAATTTTACTGGAAGCAGACAATATTCCAGATCGAGAAAAATGTATTTCTTTTATTAGTAAGCAATTAATACAACTGAATATTGAGTCAATAGTTAAGGTTTATGGCAAGCAAAAAGAAGAAGATTTTCCAGAATGGGTTGTAGAACTTTCCATAGAAATACAATCACAAGCCAATATTGCTGAATTAGCTCAGAAACGTAATATAGAAGCAATTATCGATCTTGTTTCTAATAATCTAGATATTGAAAGTATTAATGTAAAAGCTTCATGGAAAAATGACTGTTTACAACTTGTCTTATTTTCTTCTCAAAAAATAGATCAAGAGCTAGCTACCACAATTAAAAACAATATTTTTGATTTAAAGATAGAAGAATGTAATAAATTGAAAATATATAGTCAGCAGATAGATGATGATTTTCCTGACTGGATGAAAGAATTTGAAATAGAACAAGTTAATGCTTTAGAAAAGACAATTAAGGAATCTCTACAAATAACGGAGAATAAAGATAATTTGTTTTCTATCTGGAATTCTTTTACTCAAACAATAACTACAGCAGGAGAAAATGTGAGTAATAGTATTACTTATGCGGGGCAAAGCGCAGTTGAAACAATCACTTGGGCTAGTAGTACTGTAGGAGAAACAGTTTTAAAAGCTACAGATGGAGTAGGATATTTATTTGAAATAGTTCAAAATAGTCCTCAGCTTAATGAATTAACTAAAACATTAAAAGTAGATTGGATAGTTCAAATAATTGATAAAGTAGACGTTGTTAAAGCAGAAGTTGAGGTTCAAGAATTACAGTCAAAATATACTCATGAAAACCCATCAGAAATTGCTCATCGTATTATTACCTCTAAAGCAATGTATGCTGGTGGAGCGGGTTTAGCTAGTAGTTTATTACCTGGTTTTGCAGCAGCAATGTTTACTGTGGATTTAACAGCTAATATGTTGTTGCAAGCAGAAATGGTTTATCAAATTGCTTGTGCTTACGGACTTGATATTAAAGACTCTGCGAGAAAAGGGGAAGTGTTGGCTATTTTTGGTTTGTCTCTTGGCGGTAGTCAAATATTAAAATCTGGTAGTCAATATGCTTTGAAAGCAGGGTTAGGTTTTTTAAGAAATATTCCTGCTGCGGGTGCAGCCATAGGTGCTAGTACAAATGCGTTAATGATTTATTCTCTTGGTTATGGTGCTTGTCGATTTTATGAAGCAAAAGCAACTAATGTAACTATGGAAGCAACTTTAGAAGATATTCAAAAAGAAAATAATAGTTATCTGGAAAAAGCTATTGAACAAGAAGTAATTATCGATCAAATTTTAGTTCATGTTGTGGTGGCAGGAAATCCTGATAAAAATTGGCAGACAATTATGCCTGAATTAAAAAGTTTAAATTTAAGTCCTGCTTCTTTAGAGACAATTTCTAAAAATATTAAATCTCCTCCATCTTTGGAAGAATTATTAGAGCGGCTTAACCAAGATTTTGCGATCTCACTATTAGCTCAGTGTCAAAAGGTTGCTAACTTAGATGGAGTTATTAATATAGAAGAAGCAAAAATAATTGCTAAAATTGCTAGAAAAATTGATATTGATTAAATAAAAAAAATGTAGGGATAATTCATGAATTATCCCTAAGATAATAATCATTTCTGGTGATTTAGCGATTTTCAACTTTTGAGTTGAACAAATTTTATTGCCTTTACAGCAATCGCCTTACTAATCAAAAATAATTTGACTTTCCAGACAATCGCTACAGCATAGCATATATGATGTAAAAATTATCATAATGCGTAACTCCTGCAATAAAAGATGAATAATGCCTGCGGTAATTCGATTACGAGACATCAATAAGGGCTGATACTAACTACTAACTCTTTCAATCTGTTTTTTTAATACCTCTAAATCTGTAGCTGGTTCGAGACAAGATACACTATGACAGAGTAAACCAACAGAATCTTGTGGTAAGTCTTCACTGAGACGATATGTAGTAGTCGGAAAATAGTCAGGAATTAACTCCGTTAATTGTTGTGGTGTGGTTTTAACTACAGTACCTTGCAGAAACCAATCCAAAGCTATAAATAAACTGGGACAGGCTTGGGGTGATTGTTCCATGATAGTAGCGAAAGCCCGCAATCCTTGTTCTGAGCGATCGCGATATGCTAAATTGTCTGTTAACAGTGCTAGTCTAACTAAATTAGTAAGAGCAACTCCGTTAGCTGAAGGGGTAGCATTATCGATGTAAGAGCGTTCTTTAATTAAGAGATTTTGTTCTCGATCTTGAGCATTATTATAGTAGCCTCCTGATTCGGCATTCCAGAAAAAGCGATCGAATTCTGTTTGTAATTCTATGGCGTAGTCTAACCATTGAATTTCTTCAGGACAAGCAGAGTATAAATCTAGTAAAGCTTTAATCAAAAAAGCATAGTCTTCTGATTGAGCGAACACTGCCACTTTACCATCATAATTAAGGCGATATAAGCAATTATCCGATCTTTGCTGCTGCCAAATAAAGTTGACTGCATCTACAGCTAATTTTTTGTACTGAGTCTCGCCAAAGACACCATAAGCCCTAGCCAAACCTGAAATAACCAAGCTATTCCAAGCAACAATCATTTTAGTGTCTGTAACAGGGGGAATACGTCCTTTCCAAGTTTTTTGTAGAGCCTCTTGATTGTTTTTAGCTGGAGGAAAACTATCAACTAGTTGTCTACTCTCACCATAGCGCACGGCAAACAGACGGTTTAAGATTGTTTCTAAACCAGATGGTAACTCTCGATCGTGGAGTCTTTGTAAAACGTTGCTTCCTTCAAAATTACCTTGAGAAGTTACGGTAAACTCTGCTTGTAATTGAGCTAATTCTTCGGGAGTTAAAAGATCGGCTAATTCTTGATAATTCCAAACGTAAAATAAGCCTTCTTCTGGCTCTGTATCTTGTGTAGTAGCAAAACTATCTGCATCTTGAGCAGCATAGAAATAACCATCAGGTGACAGCATTTCTCTTACTAACCATTCTACCGTACCAGCGATCGCTTTTTCAATGGCTGGCTTCTGAAATCCCGTACTCCATAAATTGGCTAAATACTCTAAAATTTGTCCATTATCGTAAAGCATCTTTTCAAAATGAGGTACTGTCCACGTAGCATCCACTGTATAGCGATGAAAACCTCCCCCAACACGATCGTAAATACCCCCCAAGACTAAATCTAGCCCTCTTTTACGAGCTAATCGATCTGAGTCATGATGCAATTGTTCTCGTAATTTTTTTCCTTGAAGAGCTACTTGAGCGTAGGGAATCATCGGGAAACAAGGACGACTAGGGTCACTTGAACTAATCACCCCTGTATTTTTATCCACACCTTGAATCAAAAGATCCTTTGTGAGTTTTTCACTATCTGAGACAGCTAAAACAGCAGAGCTATGCAAATTATTAGTAATTTCTGTTTTAAAATGCTGTAATTTCTCTTTTTCTACCTTATAAAAGCGATGAATTGCCTTTAAAATATCAGCAAAACCAGGGCGATTATATTTAGGCTCTAAAGGAAAATAAGTCCCGCCATAAAAAGGTACTAAATCCCCAGGAGTCAAAAAGATATTAAGCGGCCAACCCCCTTGACCAATCATCATTTGAAGAGCTTGCATATAAATGCTATCGATGTCTGGTCTTTCTTCTCTATCTACTTTAATGGGAATAAAATTGTCATTGAGATATTCCGCAATAGCTAAATCGCTAAAAGCTTCCCCTTCCATCACAGTACACCAATGACAGCTAGAGTAACCAATAGAGAGAAAAATCGGTTTATCTTCCTGTTGTGCTAATTCTAAAGCTTCATCGCACCAATACCACCAATCAATCGGATTACTTATATGTTTACGAAGATAAAGACTACTAGAATCGATCAGATGATTTGCCATTGGGAAATAAGTATAACTACTGATTTATAAGCATTCTAGCTAATGTTTAATATTTGTGGAAAAAAAGTAAAAATTTAGGCAGTATTTGAACGTGACTTAATTAAGATGGCTTGGGTCTTAAGTTTTATGGCTTTTCATTCTCCCTCAAAGACTTGACTTAAACCATATGTATTAAGTTTTATCGTTTTTAGGATTGCGGTCTGCTGACAGCAGCACTGCGCGCACAGCGAAGCTGATCTCTTCGAGATCGCTAAATATATTCTCTATCAAGACGATCAAAAACCATAATTTTCTGATTATTTTACTTAGTTATTCTAAAGTTAAACATAATTCTACTAGGAAGCTTACCATGCTTTCTAGACATCAATCCAGTAGAAGTAATTTAAGATATTTATGATTTATCCCAATAAATTCTCTACCAAAAATCCTGATTCAAAAATTGATTATTGGCAAAAAAGTCTTGAGAGCATTGCTCCTAAATTAGATTTCCCCACAGATCGAGTAAAAACAGTCATTTCTAGAGCAGAAGATCGAATCAATTTTCGCCAAGATAGTATAGGACAAAATCTCTCGATCCTATCTGGGGATTCAAGCCAAGCCTTAAAAAGAATTGCTCAACAAGAAAATATTCCACTGTCGATTATTTTACTTAGTGCTTTTAAGATTTTACTTTATCGCTACACTAATCAAGAAGATCTAGTAGTTGGCTGTTTCAATTGGTATAGCAATCGTTCTGAAACAAAGCTGGAGATCTTACCCATCAGAGTGACAATTGAAGCGCAGCAAAAGTTTTCAGATTTATTAGCGATTATTAAAAACCGCATTTCAGAAGCGAGTAATTATTCAGACATAAACATAGCTACATTAACCACAGCTTTAACAGAGAACAACCCAGAATTTCCAGCAGCCTGTTTATCTCAGATGTTGTTTAGATTTAACAGTTTATCTACAACTTCTGAAATTAAACTAACCAGAAAAATACCTCAACGAGAATTATTTTTAGACATCGTAGAAAAACCAAACCATTTAATCTGTAGAGTTGAATACGATCGCAATTTATTTGATGAGTCTACCATTCAACGGATCTGTGATAACTATCAAGTATTACTCAACTCAATTATTGCCAATCCTCAAAATTCAATTACCTCCCTGTCTTTACTATCCACAGCCGAAAAACAACAAGTTTTAGTCGATTGGAATCAAACTCAAACAGAATCTTCATCGCAATGTATTCATCAACTATTTGAAACACAAGTTCAAAGAAATCCTCAAGCCGTAGCCGTCATTTGCCAAGGACAACAGTTAACTTATGGGGAATTAAATACTCAAGCCAATCAACTGGCTCGTTATCTACAAACCAAGGGAGTAACTAAAGGCTCTTTAGTCGGTTTATGTCTAGAGCGGTCGCTATCTATGGTAATCGCCATCTTCGCCATTCTCAAAGCAGGAGCAGCCTACTTACCGCTAGATATCAGTAATCCCACCGCCAGATTAGCTTTTATCCTAGAAGATGCCCAGGCAAAAGTCTTGCTAACCCAAGAAAGCCTACTCGAAAAACTCCCCGCACAAGTCGAGCAAACTATCTGTGTAGATTTGGATTGGCATTTAATCGCCCAGCAGCCTCAAGATAATTTAGACGAGGCTGTAAACATTGCAGATTTAGCCCATATTATCTATACTTCAGGCTCTACAGGCAAACCCAAGGGAGTAGTGCTGACTCATGGTAATTTGAGTCATTATGCTCAATCTTTGCAGTTAGCTTTAGACATAACCCCCGCAGATATTTATTTGCATCGTGGCTCAATAGCTTTAATAGTATCCGCCAGACAACTACTCATGCCTTTGGCACAGGGAGCGACGGCGTTAATTGTTACAAAAGAAGAAACCAGAAACCCTTTAGAGTTCTTTGAACTAATCAAACGCTACGGGGTAACGATAGTAGATCATGTTCCTTCTTTTTGGCGCAACTTCTGGGGAATTTTAAATCAACAAAATAGCGATCGCCGTAAAAGTTTACTGGACAACCAGGTGCGTCTTGTAGCAGCAGGAGGAGAACAAGTAACTCCAGAAATCTATCAGTGCTGGCGCGAGACTTTTAAAAGCGATGTCAAACTGGCAAATATTTATGGTCAAACAGAAGGTACGGGGGTGGTTACCATGTATCAAATCCCCGCTCAAATCGATCGCCGTTTCAAGTCTCTTCCTGTAGGTAATCCGATTCCCAACATGAAAGTATATCTTTTAGATCGAGATTTACAGCCAGTTCCCATTGGAGTAACTGCCGAAATTCATATTAGTGGCGCAGGAGTGGCACAAGGCTATCTTAATCGACCTGAATTAACTGCTGAGAAATTTGTCTCCAATCCTTATGTTCCAGGAGAGCGTTTATATAAGACTGGAGATTTAGGACGTTACCTATCCGATGGCACAGTGCAATTTTTAGGTCGTGTAGATCGTCAAGTTAATATCCAAGGATTGCGGATTGAATTAGGAGAAATTGAAGCAGTACTCTCACAACACCAATTAGTTCAAGAAGCAGCCGTTGTGGTTCGCGAAAATAAACTAGGGGAAACCCTCGCAGCATACATTGTGCCGAGTAAAGTCCAAAAGCCAACGGTGGAGATACTCCGCAGCTATTTGCAACAAAAACTACCAACCTATATGATT
The DNA here is from genome assembly GCF_900659865.1 of Hyella patelloides LEGE 07179. Lineage (GTDB taxonomy): Bacteria > Cyanobacteriota > Cyanobacteriia > Cyanobacteriales > Xenococcaceae > Hyella > Hyella patelloides. Next base: position 230 of record NZ_LR213803.1, on the reverse strand, counting down.
CCTGGGACTTTTCTCTTTGCCGATAATTTTCCTTTGACCACCAGTGGGAAAGTAGACCGTCGCGCCTTATCTGCTCTGAATTTAGCAGAATCATCAGAATCTATCGTAGAAGAAAGCGATCTCGCCGTTGGCGAGGCGCGTTGCGATCGCTTAGAGCAAGAAATTGTCGAGATGTTACAAGATATTCTAGGAATCGAGGAAATCAGTATTCAAGATAACTTTATCGATTT
>NZ_LR213802.1 GCF_900659865.1 Hyella patelloides LEGE 07179 | reverse complement strand
AAAAATTTAATATCACTTTATGTTTTATTTCCGTAACTTCCACAATTTACAATCAAATCTAGTAGTTTCTACAATGTTAGAGACTTCTAAATTAACGATCAAAAATTTTTTTTTAATGTTAGGAAAGTAATTATTCATTTTTTTGCAGAACTACAAAAATAAATAGCACCCTCTGGTTACGTATTTTTATGTCAGCTTAATCAACACAATTTCTCAAAGTATAAAAAATCAACTATGCATAATAAAAAAATAAAAAAATTTCTTAAAAAAACTCAACCCAACTCTGGTTTTACCCTCACTGAGTTACTCACAGGGTTAATTATGAGTATCTTTGTTACTGGTGCATTAGGCTTCGGACTCTATCAAATCATGGCAGCCACTGGCAGAGAAAACGCAAAAACCAATGCCAGACAAGATGCCTCCCGTGCTGTTGAATTTATCTCTGATGAATTAAGACGCGCCCAAAGTATTGAAGTTGATACATCTAGCGGTAACTTAAATACAGTTGCAGGAAACTACACTCCTCCCACTGGTGCTACGGCGCGGTTAGTGTTAAGAGTACCAGGAGTTGATGAAAGAATTATTTATTCAGTTGCTCCTCCTCAAGCGAATTCTCCTTGGCAAGGACCTTTGGTTATATATAGATGGGGTCCTGACTTAAATAGCAGTGGAGAGTACACAAATACAACTAATCCTGCTGCTTGGGATAATGATGCCTTAATTGACCAAATAGATAATACAAATCAATCAACAAATTGCGGTGTGGATGGTTCTGGAAACCCTATAAGCGTATCTTATCAAGGCTTTTTTGCTTGTGTTGTTGATGATGACGGAGACAGAGTTGTAGAAGACGGAACAGTTGATACTAATGGAGATGGCGTAGTTAATGCTCAAGACAGTGATGATGATGCTGATGGTTTTGGTGAAACTGCCCAAATATTTGTCACAGGGGGGATTGACGCTGATAACATAGCAGGAAACGATAGTAACTACACCGCAGAAACTAGAGCTGTAGCTAGAGCAAAAAATGCAACTGTTAGTAGTGCAGTTGCAGGTCCAGTCAGTCCTATTACTATGAGATCTTTAACAGCCGATTATGTTAGCAATCCCAACTTTGATGTTTATGGTCAGCCAGTATATGATGAAAATGGAAACCAGAACTATGATGCTAATGGAAACCCCCGAGTACCTCAACAATGGACGATGAGAATGGATTTTGATAATAATCCTTATAACTCTTCGGCAACGAACAATGCCACGCAATGGATTCACGAAACTGGTAGACAAGCTCAACCCATTGATATTAATTCAGGGAATGACTTAACTATTTATTCTATTCCTGTTGGACAAACTGGTGCTCTTAGTAGAGGTAATTCCCCATCAGATGGATTTGATGAAGACACAAGCTTAAGTGATTTTTTAGACCCAAATCCAGATCCAAATGTTTTTTCGAGACCAGGTTATACGGTTCCACATACTATCAAGTTTCAAGTTTCTGCATCTGGTCGTTCTGATGACACTGACTTTTATAAAACCTTTAACGGAGACAATTCAAATGGCAACTACAATAATCCTAATGTAGACCCATCTGGTAAGGTCATAGTCTTAAAAAGGGGTAGTGTTCTCGATCCAAATGTAACAGCAATCGATACGACTAGTGATGTTGCTTCCGCACCTTTGTATGGTGGTTATGATTTTGATAATAATCCTGATAACGGAAACGAGAATCAATCATTAGGGCAGTTTTTAGAGGCAAAAGGTCTTGCTACTTATGACAGTAATAATGAGACATACACTATTAATAACAACTTAGCCGAAGATGAACGTATTATCGCTTTTGAAACTGGTCAAGATGATAACGGCTTTGGAACATATGGCACTAGCGTCAATGATGCACATCCAGGATTTGATATGCAGGATAATGTATTAATCATGCGTCACGACGTATTTGAGGAGGATCATCAGTAGTGATGGCAATAACTAAAAGTTAATAGTTGATACTTCACAGATAATCTTTTCGTCTTAACAGCCATCTTGAACAGTTCGATTTGCAGAGGTAATTGATAGTTACTTCTGTATTTTTTTATAGGCAGTCTCGCCTACACCAATTTAAAACTAATCAATCTCCGCGTCTTTAATATTTCTTTATTTCTCCGTCGGTCATTTGTAGCTCACTTGAATCGAAAAGTTATCATAAAAACACAAACCCAAACGTAAATTCGATTTAACATTCGACATTACTGCTATATTGAGTGTAGATTAGACTCGGACAGCTATTCAAAAAGCGATCGCTCAATTGGGAGACATTATCAACCGTGAGGTTTTTTCGTCGTTTTAATCTATCAAGAGATATTGGTATAGATCTGGGAACTGCTAACACCTTAATCTATGTGTCTGGTAAAGGAATTGTCTTGGAAGAACCTTCGGTTGTCGCTATTGAAAAGAAAACTGAAGAACCAAGAGCAGTAGGCAAAGAGGCTAAGCTAATGTTGGGGCGTGCTCCAGAAACCGTTGATGCGGTGCGTCCTCTCAAGGATGGTGTTATTGCCGATCTTGATGCAACTGAAATTATGCTCAAAGAGTTTATTCGGCGTGTTTGTGATGGTGTTCCTCTCGTTCGTCCCCGTATGGTAATTGGTGTTCCTAGTGGCGTAACTAAGCTAGAGCGCAGAGCGGTCATGGAAGCAGCTTCTGAAGCAGGAGCCAAGGAAGTAGATTTGATTGAAGAGCCTGTAGCAGCAGCAATTGGGGCTGGGTTACCTGTTGCCGAACCCACAGGGAATATGATTGTGGATATTGGTGGGGGTACAACAGAAGTAGCGGTTATCAGTTCTCAAGGAAAAGTTATTAGTGAGTCGATCAAAATTGCAGGAGATGAGCTAACCGAGTCGATTATGCATTATGTGAGAAGAGAGCATAAATTATCTGTGGGAGAAAACACCGCAGAATCAATCAAGCTCAATTTGGGTTCTGCTTATCCTGTAGTTGAGGAAGAAGAGGTTATGGAGGTAAGTGGTTTACATCTGCTGTCTGGTTTACCAAGAACGATTAGTATCACGGCAGGAGAAATTCGCGAATCTATATCTGAACCCGTCTCAGCAATTATTGACGCAATTAAAAGAACTTTAGAACAAACCCCTCCTGATTTGGCAGCAGATATTATAGATCGGGGAATCATGTTAGCTGGTGGCGGAGGCTTGTTAACAGGTTTGGATGTGCTAGTGGGAAGAGAAACTGGTATTGTTACCCATATAGCTGCCGATCCTTTGAAATGTGTAGTTTTAGGTACTGGTAGAGTACTAGAAGACCCCAGTTTAGATCGAGTTTTCAGCGATCGCTCTGTCTTGGTTTAAACTTTTATTTTTATTATTAATTATTTATCAATTTCTAGAGACGAGGCTAGTCTAAATTAAGCATAAGTCATGAATCGTTGGCAGAAAAGGCAAAATCTTAAAATAGTAGCTGGTGTTGCAGTTTTGGCGATCGCTTGGTTTTTGAAATATTTTCAAGCAGCCCCCATTGTAGAGGCTCATTATCTGATGTCTGCGCCTTTTCAGTCCCAAAATCAGCTAAAAATTGAAGATCGCTTAACTAATGCGCGTATTTTAGAGTTAGAGCAAAGAATTACCGAGCTAGAGCAGCAAAATAAGCAATTTACGGAACTTGTCAAGCAAGTAGATACAGAACAACAATCTGATGTTATTGCCCCTATCATTAGTCGTAGCGTTGATAGTTGGTGGAATCAGGTAACGTTAGGCAAGGGTAGCAATGAAGGTATAGAGCCTGGATATATAGTATTGGGTATTGGGGGTATTGTCGGGAGAGTTGTTAGTGTTACTGACCATACCAGTCGTGTCTTGCTCATCAGCGATCCTAATAGCAGGGTGGGGGTGACGGTTTCTCGAAGTCGTAATTTAGGCTATCTACGGGGTAAAAATTCCCAAACTGCGGTGATGCAATTTTTCTCGAAAGTAACTGATGTTAAAGAAGGAGATGCGATCGCAACTTCTCCCTTGGGTAATTTATATCCTCACGGGATGACTATTGGACGAGTAATTTCCATTGATTATGATCGCGGTGCTGCACCAGAAGCAGAAATCCAATTAACTGCACCGATAGACTTACTGGAATGGGTAGTAATTCGTCCTTTTAAACCAAAATTAGGTTAATGATTAGTGGTTAGTGGTTGATTTGTCTTACTGTTTATAACTTCCTCCTTCCTCCTTCCTCCTTCATTCTCGATCCTTTTATGTTTTTTCTCAATGCCTTAGTCATAGTCAGTTCTGTGATTCTATGTTGTCTCTTATATTTGCTACGTCTTCCTGGGATGGAGTTGCTGGGGATTACTCCTAACTGGCTATTAATTTGGCTAATTGCTTGGAGTGTCAAGCGTTCGATCTGGCAAGCAGCGATCGCTGGAGTTGCTTTAGGGTGGATTTATGATGGTTTGAGTGTGGGTAATCCTTCTCATGTTTTAAGTTTAGTCACGGTGGGGGTTATTACAGCTAGTCTGAATAAAGAAAGATACCTTGGAGAGGATTTTGTCTCTATGGCACTGATTGTTTTTGTGATGGCAATTATGGCGGAGACAATTTTTGCTTTACAGTATGTCTGGCTACAAATTCGCTCTTTTTCTGATGTGTGGCAAGACTATTTACGAATCACGACTACTTCTGCCGTAATAACCAGTCTTTGGACTCCTGCGATTTATGCTCCTCTCAATCGCTGGTGGGAAATGATAGCAGATTAAGCTTGTGGAGTTAACGTCACTTTTCAGTAAGTAAATCCACTGCTAAAAACACCTGAGTTAGAGATTAATCCGTAAAGAATACCACGAACTTAGTGATAAATATTTTTATGGTAAGTCTTATTTTTGGACTGGTTATTAATGTGTTGCTGCTTGTAGAGGGGTTACTGTGGAACAACTCAAAATTTGTGTCGAGAAGCAATCTAGTCCTCATTTCACCGCCCGCTAGCCCCAAAAAGTTTAACGGGTGGGGTGTCCTATTTCGACTTTCAAGATAGATAGATCCATAGATATGGATAGAAACATTTTGTTTCCTGAGTTATGAATATGCAACTTCTATGTGGATTAGATTAGCTTCCCAAATGCTAAGTGAGTTCTAGAATTTTATAATCAAATGGCGATCGCTATCAAATTCTAATAAACCTTTATTCTGCAAATCGCCGAAAACTCTGGTTACAGTCACTCTGGTAGTGCAAATGGCATCAGCAATATTTTGGTGGGTAAAGCGAGCAGTCAGACGAGTCCCTTTTGCTACAGGATGTCCCATCTCGCCCTTAAGCATCGTTAAAAGTCCTAGCAATCTGTCTTCGACTTTTCTGAGAGAAGTAATCGCTACCATTTGTTCTGATTTTACTAAGCGATAGCTTAACTCTGATAGCAATTGGCGAGCTAGTTGAGGGTTTCGGATGATTTCTTTGGGTTGATAGTGTCTAACATAAACGTCTGTCATGGCAATGGCACAATAGGCGGAATTATTGTTGACTGTGCTGCCAAAGACATGATTAGGAGTCACCCAACCAATAACAACTTCTCCTTGACTCTGATTAAAACGATTAAGCTGAACTACTCCTTGGTACACCTGCCATAGTCCAGAATTAACAAGGGGAATTTCTTCTCCTTTTTGATACAAATCTAAGTACTGTTCTTCTCGATATTTTTTCTTCTCTAGCTGTAGATTCAATGCGGGTCTATCACTTAAAAGCACGAGTAGTAAATCTCCGACTAGCAACGATGTCTTGTTGTCACAACACAAAGTTTAAATAATAAAGGTAAAATATTCGCTATCTTCAGGTTAAATTTAAGCTAATTTGCGAAATTTTAAGTACTTTTTGCGGAGAGAAATCAAGAAAAATAGCCATTTTTGGGCAGGGCGATCGTAAAAAGTAAAAATATCTCCAAAAGCTAAATTAGCATCCTTATGGTGTAACCAATGGCGTTCTGGAGTGGTGATAAAAAGACAATTACATATTATTTGAACTAGCTTAGGAGTTTGCCAATTTATAATAGAAACGTGTCGCCAAACTACATGAAATTCCCCTAAAAATAAGCCAACAATAGTACCGATAGGAGATATTTGCCAGAGCCAGGGAGTGAAGATAAAGTAGGGTAAAGCTCCTGCAAAACCATCTAAAAGCACTAAAGGGTTTTTACTTAAAACTGCATAATGAATAAAGCTACGGTTTTTTCCATGATGTACTAAAGAGTGAAATTTGCCAAAGACATGTTCTGGTACGTGATAAAAAAAAGTTGAGATAAAATCTCCTAATAATAGTAAAGTTGTTGCTATTAAAATTATTTTAACTAAAAACACATTAAGCTTCCTCACTTTTCTAGAGCAAGCTTAATCGATTAATATTAAGATTTTTTTAATACTGTCTTAATATCTCAGGTTAAATGGTTTAATATTTTCTTAAAATACTTTAAATAGCAGCAATTCCTTTTTCTTCCGTTCTAATTCTAATGATTTGCTCCATAGGGGACACAAAAATTTTTCCATCGCCAACATTGCCTGTACGAGCAGCTAAAGATATTTCTTGCACAACAGTTTCCACAAGATTGTCTTCAATGATAGTTTCTATTTTCAATTTAGAGATAAAATCTACTTTATACTCATTGCCTCGATAACGAGTAGTTGAACCTTTTGGAGTACCAAAACTTCTAATTTCTGAGACTGTTATGCCAATAACTCCTGCACCAAGTAAAGCTAGTTTGACATCATCTAGCTTGTGAGAATGAATAATCGCGCTTACTTTTTTCAAAGCTGAAAATTCTCCGTAGAATAAAAAAAGGTGGGCATAGCCCACCTCACCTTAACAAATATAAATTACTCTACTCTATTCTGAAATCTGACCCCTATTTTATTTCATATTCCGCTTCATTTGTTCTAATTCTTCATCTAGTTCCCATTTTTGAAATTCTGCTTCTAAATAATCGGCAGAACTTGTATCTTGGGTAGTTGTCCCTTGATTCCAGCCTGTAGTGTAGCTACTATCTTTGTTTGGCTGAGTCTGGGTTCGAGTTTGATTGTATTTTGCTTTGACTTCTTTACGACGTTGCTCTATCTGCTGTAAAAGTTCTTGAGATTTGGCAATACTGGTTTTAATACCTTCCATTTTGCCCCATACTTGATTACCTTCTCGCATTAGGGCTGCTTCTCTTTCCTGGGCTGCATTAGCTAAATCTTCTCTACCCGCATTTTTCGCTTTGCTAACTCTACCATGCCAAGTTTGAATTTTATTTGCGATCGCCAGTATTTCATCTTGCAAGCTTTGTTGTTGTTTTTTGAGATCGAGAAGCAGTTTTAAAGTATCTCTCTCTTGTTCTTTTAGCTGTTCTTCAATCGCTTGTAATTCTAAATGGGGATTGTTACGTAAAAATTCATCCAGTTGGTTTTCTAAGAATTGGCTAATGTCGTCGAAAATGCTCATGTTTTAAGGAAGGAAGAATTAAGAAATAGAAGAGATGGAGAAGTAAGAGGATAAGTAGCCCTAAAGGACTCGCTACGCATCGCGCATCGCAGTAGCGAGTAAAAATTATCTTTACCTATTACCCAATCTCTACCCACTAACTACTAACTACAACCAAAAACTAACCATTCTTCAAGATTCTATAACTTTCAGATCGCCCTGCTTGGCGTAGTTGTCTGGTCATTTGTAATGATACTAGGGTGATTGCTAACCACTGTCCTAAGATACCCAATGCAATGGTGCAAGGCGTAGCATATTCTATTGCAGCATAAGGTACAAAGGTAAACATCCAAGTCAGAGGTGCTTCACCAACATATAAACCTTTGAGAGATAACAATAGTGGTGGTAGAACAATTAAAGATATTATGACCCCAGAGGCGATGATTTCCTTGTGATTGCTTTTACTGAACAATATCCATTGAACGATCGCAGAGTAAAATAAAACCATACCCATCGTTAAAATCAAACCCCAAAAGGCACTAATTGCCATATCATCAAAAGGAAAGATAATCAAAGAGGGAATGATGTATAGGGTAGCAATCAGAATGTTAATTGCGATCGCAAATGTTGAGGGGCTTTTTTCTCCCAAGATTAATTCTCGCCATAAAACACTTCTTTTGTTGCCCATTTGATGACGGTAACGCGCCCAATCTTGTAGAGTCTGATGCTGAGGGCTTAAAGCAAAAGTGAACCCTAAAAATAAGATTAGCAGCAACAACTGTACCAATATTATATTGAAGAAAAGCCATTCTCCTGTACCTTGACCATTTTCTGTACCTTGAAGAGAAAATCCTAAAGCGACAGCTACGCAATAACCTGTAATCCAGTAGCTTTGCTGTTTACTAATAGCTGTATTTTCTGGGTTATAAAAACGACGTTTTAAGCCTTGCCAAATCCAATAACTCCACAAGCAATGGTTAGCTATCATTAAGCCGATACCAAAACCCACTTTTGTCCAGAGAGCTTTTCCATAAAACAAGAGATTACTTAAAGCGATTGGTTCAATATAATTTTTATCATAATCATAACCAGATAAATAACTGCCAAAAAAGCCAAAATCTGGGTAATCAAAATGATGATAAGGAATTCCCGTAGTTTGACCTATATAAATGATTAAATTGAGGGGATTAAATAGCAATAACCAATCCAGTAGTGTCTGAGTGTTGGATTGATAATGGTCTAAATTTAATATAGTTGTTAAACCCAAGAAAAATGCGATCGCAATGGCAACTCCCCAAGAAACAACAGATTTATTAGCAACAAAACTCACTAGCAAACCAACACTATAGAAAAAAGCGCAGCTAGCCATAACAGCGAGATCGAAAGCAATCACTAAACTCAAAGAAAGGTTAGCCTGTAACCCAGAAATAATTTGTAAGGGTAAACCTAAAGCGACAAATAAATAAAGTAATATGGGAACACCCAAAATTTTCCCCACAAGAATACTTTCCGCAGATTGAGGACTGAGACGAATTAGATTTAAAGTACCTTGTTTTTGCTCTGCGATCGCATTATTAATTAAAAGGTAAGTTCCCAGAACTAATAGTAATACAGTTCCAATAACACTTAAAGTTACAAAAATATCAAACCAAAAAAGTTGCCAATTAATCACCCAATTGTTATGCATATCTTGGTGACATAGCAATGAATCTGAAGCTTTTCCAATACAGTAACGACTATACTGAGGAATTGCTGAATAAATTAATTCTGATGAGTTATGAGAAATTTCTTGACTAGCATCAGGTAATTTGGCTAAGTTAGCAATTACAATAAACAATTGACTAAAAATTGCGATTGTAGTAATCACAATCACATTCTTAATTGTTAATTTTCCCTTAATTTCCCTGAGAAATTGAGGATTCCATCCTCCAAAACGATTAACGTAATCTATCAGTTTATTAGTAGGCTTCATGTATTGTGTCATGGCGTTTAATCTCTAATACAGAATTTCTCGATATGATATACAACTGACTTTATATAATCTCTTTCTAATCTTTTTTTGATACTTGTCTTTGAATATAATATTACGGAGAAAAAGCGTCATTATTTTCATTAAAGTAGTTTCTTCTTTTTAGCAAAATAGTTTCCCAATCTTCCTCAATTTGGTTGAATTCTGCTATGGGAAGCCCTTGCTCAATAAGCGATCGCAGTAAATTAACACTATCTGATTCTCCTCCTAAAAACTTGACTTGCAAACTATTTTTATTGGGTATTCTTTGCCACTCCTTAACTAAAGAATTTTTGCTTAATGCGGTTTCTAAAGCAGTTAGTTCTCCTAAAGTCGTTACTAAGATTTGTTGTGAAGTTTTATACTGCTTAATATCAGTCAATGTAATATCATCAACTAAAAAACCATACTCCATAATACCTATAGTAGTACAAACCTCTGTTAAGTCTCTCAGTATAGGAGAAGCGATTACAATTGTCATTCCTGCTTCTTGTAAGACTTGAAGAATAGAGCGGAATTGGTTTCTAGCTATCGAATCCAATCCTGAAATGGGTTCATCTAGTAGTAGTATAATCGGCTCGTGAATAATAGTTCTGGCTAAACCGAGGCGTTGCTTCATCCCTCTTGAGAGAGTAGGAATTAAACTATTGCGTTTATCTTCTAATTTAACTAATTCTAATACCTCGTAAACACGCACCCGACGACGACTAGCAGGAATCTTATATAGTCTGGCAAAATAATCTAAATAATCCCATACTGTCAGGTCATCATAAAGAGGATAGTTATCGGGAAGATAGCCAATATATTTCTTGATGTTACTACTGCTACTATCCAAGAGTAAGCGATCGCCATTATAATAAATTTCTCCTTTGGTGGGGGATTCTGCTGCTGCTAACATCTTCATCATGCTGGTTTTTCCCGCACCATTAACACCCATCAAGCCATAGATTTCACCACTTTTGACGCGTAGCTCCACTTCATTGACAGCAATATGGCGATCATATCTCTTGGTTAAACCATAAGTTGCGATCGCTAATGTCGAGTTGTGAGTTGCGGTAATTTGTTGTGTCATCTCAATTTCTGTCAGAGATGATCTGATGATAGCTCATTGTAATTCATGGTTGGGGAATGTTTGGTAAAGGGTCACTCAAAAAAAGAGGAAAGAGAAAATGAGGACTTGCGTCCTTAAGATATGCTTATACGACGGTTTTCCTGGTTCCTTGTTCCTTACTTCTGGACTGAATCTCTTGAATATTTGAGAGCGTAATTTATCTAGTAATTCCCAATCGAAACCATCAGTTATTTAGTACTAATTTTTAGCCTTGATCCATTATCCCTTATGCCAATCACGGACTTCCTTCGGTCGCGCGACGGCGAAGCCGAGTCCTAAGGCGGAAGCGGTATCCGTGATAGGCATCCTTTTACCGATGTTTAACAACGTCAGGAAATTAATTGGAATGACTATAACTCAATTTTGACGGCTAAAAAGGGAATGCTAAGAAAGAATTGGTCGATCGGGCAATAATTGATTGATTTTTGCCAACAGACACAATAGATAATGAGAAGTTAAAATTTCGATATTTAAACTCAATCTTCAGTTTTAGAAGAAGAGCATGAGCAATTTAATAACTAATATTGTTTCTCCTAATTTTTATATCCCCCACGGTCATTGCTATCTCTGGCAAACTCCTTTAGTACTGCTTCATTTGATAAGTGATTTGCTAATTGCAGTTGCTTATTTTTCGATTCCTATTATGCTACTGTACTTTGTTTTTAAGCGCAGCGACGTGCCGTTTCAAGGCTTCTTTGTCATGTTTGGTGCGTTTATAATATTCTGTGGCACAGGACATCTCTTAGAAATTTGGACAATATGGCATCCTGCTTACTGGTTATCAGGGATTGAACAAGCCTTGACTGCAATTATTTCTTGCTATACAGCCGTTAACATGGCAAGGTTGCTACCCCGATTTTTATCTCTTAAAACCCCAGAGCAACTAGAGAGAGTTAATCAGGAACTTCAGAAAGAAATTGTGGAGCGTCAAAAAGCAGAAACCGAGTTACGTCGTATTAATGAAGAATTAGAAACCAGAGTACAAGAGCGTACTGCCCAACTACAACAATCAGCAGAACAGAAACAGACAATTACCAGAATTGTCCAGCGCATGAGACAAACTCTGGATTTACAACAGATTTTTGCCCACACTACTGAAGAATTAAGAGCTGCTATTAATTGCGAACGCACATTGGTTTATCAGTTTAACCCAGACTGGAGCGGTCACATAGTAGCCGAATCAGTTGCCCAAGGTTGGTCTAATCTGATATCTCAGGTAGACAATAAGGTACTGACTCAAGTAGCTATTGACCAAGATAATTGTGTTTTTAAAACAATTGAAGATACCTATTTGCAAGAATCTCAGGGGAAAATTTTTGGTGATACTAGAGAAAACCTCGGCAGAGTCTCCCGTCAAAACAGCTATCGTGCAGTGGCGGATGTCTACGAAGCCAATCTTGATGCTTGCTATTTAGAACTTTTAGAGCAATTACAAGCCAAAGCTTACTTAGTAGTACCTATTATATTTAGCGATCGCCAAGAAGCAGGAGACAAGAAAAACCGTCTTTGGGGATTACTTTTTGCCTATCAATTATCTGCTCCTCGTCAATGGAAATCAGGAGTAATTGAAATTATGATGCAAATTGGCACACAATTAGGTGTGGCAGTACAACAAGGGGAACTATTGGCACGCACTCAACAACAAGCAAGGGAATTAGAAGTAGCCAAAAATGAAGCCGAAAAAGCTAATCATTTTAAAAGTGAGTTTCTGGCTAATATGAGCCACGAATTACGAACACCCCTCAACGCTGTTCTTGGTTATACCCAACTAATGCAAAGATCGGCTGAACTCTCTGCTGCCGATCAAGAATACATTAATATAATCGACAGTAGTGGTAGACACTTATTAAGCTTGATTAATGATGTCTTGGAAATGTCCAAAATCGAAGCAGGACAAGCCTTTTTCAATCAAATTGACTTTGATTTATACAGTTTACTAGCAGAACTAGAAAAACTATTTCAATTAAAAGCCCAATACAAGCAACTTCAGTTATCTTTTCAACGCCATTCTGATGTTCCTCAATACATCAAAACAGACCGCAAAAAACTCCGTCAGGTATTAATTAATATCCTGGGCAACGCCATTAAATTCACTGAACAAGGGCAGGTAAAGCTAGAGGTAGGGGTCAAACAATCTATGCTTTACTTCACCATTCAAGATACGGGATTGGGTATTGCTCCAGAAGAACTAAATCGTATATTTGTCGCCTTCGGACAGGCGCAAGCAGGACAGCAGAGCAATGAGGGAACAGGCTTAGGATTATCTATTAGTAATGTCTTTATTGAGTTAATGAGGGGCAAAATAACTGTTAGCAGTAAAGTTAACCAAGGAACAACCTTTACCTTTACTATTCCTCTAGTTTCTGCAACCTCTATTTTAGCTGACCAATCCCCGACATCTTCTGCTATCCCTATCGCTTTAGTCCCCAATCAGCCAGAATTTCGTATTTTGGTAGCAGAGGACAGACTAACCAATCGTCAGTTAATGGTCAAAATCCTCACCTCTGTGGGATTTAAAGTTAAAGAAGCAGTTAACGGTCAAGAAGCAATTACTATTTGGCAAAGCTGGCAACCTCAATTAATCTGGATGGATATGCAAATGCCTGTGATGAATGGCTTTGAAGCTAGTCAAGAGATTAAAGCTTCTCTACAAGGACAAGCAACGGTGATTATTGCTCTTACTGCTAGTGTTTTTGAAGAAGATCGTCAAAAAATTATCACTTATGGATGTGATGATGTGGTAAGCAAGCCGTTTCGTACCGAGGAATTATTTAACAAAATGGCACAATATTTGGGTGTGCAATATGTATATCAAGAAGCCGAACAAGTGCCAAAGAGCGAGCAAGTAACCTCTAAAGCTACGAACTTTAATATCGACGCAGAAAGTCTTAAAGTAATGCCACCAGAGTGGATTAAACAAATTAATCAAAGGGGAGCCGAAGGTAATTATCTGGCATTACAAGAACTAATCGAAGAAATTCCTCCAGAAAAAATAGAACTTAAAACTGCTTTAGCAAAACTGATTGATGACTTCCAATTTGAAGCCATTCTTGACTGCGTTAATAATCCTTAACTATCCCATGATTGCTCACAATAGAAACATCGTGCCAGAGATGACTGACAACATAGTATCCACCCCATGCTTACCCAAAGATATTTTGATTGTGGATGATACGATCGAAAATTTACGGTTGCTTTCGCGTATGTTGACGGAACAAGGTTATGCTGTTCGTGTAGCAACCAGTGGCAAAATGACTTTAAAGGTGGTGCAAACTCTACCACCAGACTTGATTTTACTAGATATCATGATGCCTGGAATGAATGGCTATCAAGTCTGTCAAAAACTCCAAAAGAATTCTGAAACATCTCAGATACCTATTATTTTTTTGAGTGCCTTGAATAATGTCTTAGATAAGGTTAAAGGTTTTAACGTTGGAGGAGCAGACTATATTATGAAGCCTTTTCAAGTAGAAGAGGTTTTAGCAAGAGTACAAAATCAATTAGCTATTAAAGCAGCACAAACAGAAATTTCTCAGTTAAATAATCAACTCGAACAAAAAGTTCGAGAACGCACCCAGCAATTGATTGTTGCCAATGAACGACTTCGAGAGATGGCAATGTATGATAGTTTAACAGGATTAGTCAATCGTTCTGAATTTTTAACACAGATAGAGAGATCGCTACAAAACGCTAAAGAGCATCCCCACTATCAGTTTACAGTCTTGTTTCTCAATTGCGATCGCTTTAAAGTTATTAATGATTCTCTCGGTCATTTGATAGGAGACAAACTGTTACAAGAAATTGCTAATCGCTTACGTGGCATTGTTGAAGAAAATAATATTCTGGCTCGTTTAAATGGGGATGAGTTTGCAATCCTCTTAGGGACGATTTCCGATCTCGACCGAGCAATTAAAGTAGCAAAAACTATTATCAATAGTATTAAACAGCCTTTTCATTGTAATAATTATGAAATTTTCATTAATATCAGTATTGGTATTGTTAAAAGCAATCACGATTACCAACAACCAGAACACTTACTAAGAGATGCAAATACAGCTATGTATCGAGCTAAAAGCCTTGGTAAAGGAAAATATCAGGTTTTTACGCCCAAAATGTATGAAAAGGCTCATCAATTGCTCAAAATAGAAACTGATTTGCATCGAGCCATTAAAGAAAAAGAACTGACTGTTTACTATCAACCAATTGTCAATTTAACCACGGGTAATATTGTGGGTTTTGAAGCTTTAGTTCGTTGGTTGCATCCCCAAAAAGGATTAATCCCTCCTGGCTCATTCTTACCCGTTGCGGAAGAAGCTGGTTTAATTTGTTCTATTGGTAGTTTAGTTATGGAAGAAGCTTGTCATCAGTTAGCTCAATGGCAAAAGCAAGGATTTGATTCTCTGAAAATTGCCATTAACCTAGCAGCCCAACAACTAAGCCAAACCGATTTAATTACAGAAATAGACTGTATTCTTACCAAAAATCAGATACATCCGACAGCAATCAAACTGGAAATTACAGAAAGTTCTATGATGCAAGATTTACAATCTACCAAACTACTGATTCAGCAACTACAGGAGCGAGGAATTCAACTCAGTATTGATGATTTTGGTACGGGTTATTCTTCTTTGAGCCAAGTACAAAACGTTCCCGTCAACACACTAAAAATAGATCGCTGTTTTATTAAGCAACTCAACCAAACAAGCAAAAATCCTGGTTTAGTACCCGTAATTTTGAGTATTGCTAAAGTAATGAATATGGATGTTGTAGCCGAAGGTATTGAAACCACAGAACAATTATCCCAACTCCGAGAGTTAGATTGTCATTTCGGACAGGGATTTTTATTTTCTAAGCCTGTCAATGCAGAAGAAGCCAGTAAATTACTCCGTCAAAACCCTCGATGGTAAGTAATCTGAGTTAGAAATGCTTCCTACTTAAACCAAATAAGAACACCAATCGCTCCAACCCCCAGGATATAATTTAGTATTTTTAAATCCTGATAACTCTAGAGAAAGCAAATTAACACAAGCAGTTACCCCAGAGCCACAATAAACAATTATTTCTTCTGCTTCCTGATAATTTTTCCACAACTTTTGTTGTTTTTCTAGAGATTGAAGATACCCTGATTCATCAGAAACTTTTTTCCAGGGAGAATTTAACGCACCAGTAATACTACCTGCAATAGGATCTATCGGTTCTCTTAATCCAGTATAGCGATCGCTGTCTCTGGAGTCAACCACCACTACAGAATCATTATTTTTGGCAGCTTTAACAGTGTCGATATCTACTAACCAATCTGGATTAGGCTGTGGAGTAAAACTACCCGATTTAGGTTCGGGAATAGCATTCGTTATGGGATAATTGCGATCGATCCAACCATTCCAACCACCATCAAGTAAAGCAACTTTATCATGTCCCAGATAGCGCAATAACCACCATAAGCGGGCTGCAAAAGCAAAGCGAGAATCATCGTAAGCCACTACTAATGTTTCATTTTTAACGATTCCCATCTCGGTAAATTTTTGCGCCAACACCTCTATATCTGGTAAAGGGTGTCTACCTCCGTGGCGTTGTACCTGACTGGATAAATCCCGATCTAAACTGAGGTAATATGCCCCAGGGATATGGTTTTTGTGATATTGTTCTTCTCCCCAATTGGGATTAGCTAACTGAAAGCGACAATCGATTATTACTATTTGGGGGTTATCTTGTTGATGGGATAGCCATTCACTATCGACGAGATATTCTGTTTGTTTCATATGCGATCGAGTTTACTTTTTTAAAATAACATTATTCGTTATTGTCCAACTGTTTTTTGTACTGTAATAATTGCTCGAATACTTCTGGAGGGACAAGCTCTTTTAACTCTGCTTCTGGCATTTGTAAGAGTCTCATGGTTACGGTGTAATTAAAGTTTTCTCTAATAGTGTTAGTGTTGGGGTGATTTTCACCTAATGTAGTTTCGGCAATTTCTAAAGCCTCAATGAAGAGGGGTTCAGCATCCTCATACCTCTCCTGAGAATTGTATAAGGATGCCAGGTTGTGGAGACTGTTTGCCACAGAGGGGTGCTTCTCTCCTAATATAGTTTCTGCAATCTCTAAAACCTCAATGTAGAGGGATTCGGCATCCTCATACCTCCCCTGAGACTGATATAATCCTGCCAGGTTGTTGAGACTGCTTGCCACAGAGGGGTGGGTCTCTCCCAGGAGTTGTTTTCTCATCTCTAAAGACTCAATATAGAGGGGTTCGGCATCCTCATACCTCCCCTGAGACTGGTATAAGAGTGCCAGGTTGTTGAGACTGCTTGCCACATCGGGGTGGTTTTCTCCCAGGAGTTGTTTACTCATCTCTAAAGACTCAATATAGAGGGGTTCGGCATCCTCATACCTCCCCTGAGACTGATATAATCCTGCCAGGTTGTTGAGACTGTTTGCCACATCGGGGTGGTTTTCTCCCAGGAGTTGTTTTCTCATCTCTAAAGACTCAATGTAGAGGGGTTCGGCATCCTCATACCTCCCCTGAGACTGATATAAATATGCCAGGTTGTTGAGACTGGCTGCCACATCTGGATGCTGTTCTCCCAAGCGAGTGCGACAGATTTGTAAATTATTTTCACACCATTGTCCTGCTCGGTTATATGCTCCTTGACCTTTATAAAATCTAGCTAAACCCATAAAAGACCAAATAACATTATCATCGTCTACATAATCAATCAGTTCTGTTGCCACATTGCTGAAATGAGGAATAGCTAAAGTAACTCTCGATCTATTTCTTAAAGTAGGAGTCTGAGGAATTGATTGAGCAATATATATCATTAACTGACAGAAAGCTTGTTTTTTTTCTTCTGCTTGTTTGGTAGCTTCTAACTTGGCTCGAAAATATTGAGCAATTAGAGAGTGTAACTGATAATTATCATCTTCTCCGTTGAGTTTTAAAAGATGCAAATTTAGTAATTCTAAGTCTCTTAATTCCTCTAATGATTCAATTTCCATTTCTCTTTCTGTCTCGTCTTCTGCTTGACAATAAACTACTTCAACCCAAAGCCAGGCAAAAGGTTCGTCACTAAATAAACTTAAATAACAACCCAGTAATTGAGCCTCTGCGCTTAATTCTGACCAAGATAAATCAAACGCTGCTGCAACTCCTAGCTGTCCCGTCATGTCTGCTTGTTCGGGGTCGAGTAAAGCTTTAGCTTTTAGCTTTTGTTTTTCTAATCGTTCTAAAGTTTTAGCAATGGTGAAAGTGGGATGT
The DNA here is from genome assembly GCF_900659865.1 of Hyella patelloides LEGE 07179. GTDB lineage: Bacteria > Cyanobacteriota > Cyanobacteriia > Cyanobacteriales > Xenococcaceae > Hyella > Hyella patelloides. The sequence goes on along the minus strand of NZ_LR213802.1, from coordinate 18,535 downwards.
AAATCTAAATATCTTCCTACTAACTCTAGTCCCAAGGGTAAATAACCCAACCATTCACATAAATCTTTTGCTAATTGTAATTCAACGTTAATTCTTGATTCTCCAGCTAACTCTGTTAATAACTCTAGTGCTGCTTCTGGAGACAATACTTCTAAATCTAGGGTTTTAATATTTGTTCCTGGTCGCTGACGACTGGTCAACAATACCTTAAATTTTTCTTGTGGTGGTGGTAAATAGGGGTCAATTTTGTCTTGATAATAGTCTTTTTTGAAACTGAGAACATCATCTAACACAATTAGTAACTTTCTGTCGTCTTGCCAATTGCGCCAGCAGTATTGAACTTTAGCAACTAAATCAAATTCGTCAGGGGGTTGAATATCGCTCAATTCAATAATCTGTGTTCCAATGTCGGCTTCTCTGGCTTTTAACCAACAAACTCCCCCTGGATATTTATCTTGAGATTGCAAAGCATATTGTAAAGCTAGTTCTGTTTTACCAATTCCTCCCATTCCTGCAATGGCTGTAATAGCTACTTGTTGATTGTTATTAAGAAGTTTATCTAATTCTTGTAGTTGAGTTTCGCGACCAACAAAGTTACTCGCACCATGGTTAGGAAGATTATTCAGGGTTTTTTTTTTAGGATTTATTCCCGAATCATCTTGAGACTGTTGAATCAAATTTCCTTCAACATTAATATAGTTTCCGCCAATATTTTCATTGTAATTACCCTTGTCTATATAGGTATTGACTTCTATAGGTTTGGTTTGCAAAGTTCGATCTGTTGCTTTTAAATTTGGTAACGGTTGCTTATTTCGCAAACATCGCTTGATAAATGTCCTAACCGCTTTGTAGAGAGTAGTATTTTTGGATTGAGGCTTACTAATAGAAATATGATCTTCATTAGGCAAAATAGTCGGCGTGACTTCTGCTATTCCTGGGTCGAGGGTTGCACCGTCTACTACCATAAAACCCTTAGTAGGGCGACTTTCTCCAAAAACTCGAATGGGAATTAGTGCTAGTTTTTCATTGCTGCGGTGTACTCGATTTAGTTCTAATAAACGGGGATGACTGGCTTCTAATTCTTTGGTATTGACTGAGGTGATAAGTCCCAAAAATTTCAATAAGCTGGCTAATGCTGCTCCTGAATGGGGCGTGGCAATGTAAACTATACCCTTAGTTTGTGCTACCATGCTTTTTCTGTAACTATCCCCATAATCTTGAGCGTTACGCAGCATTTGCTTAACTAAGATTCCCCCCATACTGTGAGTAATAAATATTAGGGGTTTTTCTCCTAATTCATGTGAGTCTACCAGTTCAGTCGCTATGTAGTCAGCTAAACTTACGATAGGCATCTCACTACCTTTAAACCTAACTGGACTGGAATCATAAGCCATCGACCAAATACCAAAGTTCGGAAAATCTTCTCTTAACCACATGGGAAAGAAGTCAGTATCTGATGTTGAACCTTGAGGATGCCAAGTACTCCAAGCATCACCCCCTAATCCATGAACAAAAATAATATCTGCTTCTCTAGCTTCATTTTCCGTTCCCGCGATGGCAATTAAACCCTCTGACATGATGTTCTCACGATCGATCTAAATTTATGATATCGCAACTGTTTCTTATCTCAGAGCTATTAGCCAATCGTTCCTACGAGAAACGGTCTTTAAAAAACTTGCTAAAAATTTTAATCTTTGTAGTTAAATGACGATTCAGAGGATAAACCAAACATAAAGCAATTTCTGGTGGTTGATAATCAACATCTAAAACTATTAGCAATCCTTGTTTAACGGCTGATTCAATAATAAACATAGGTAGTAAAGCGATACCTAAACCATTAATTGCAGCATCTTTTAATACTTCTCCATTGTTAGAACACATTACACCTTTGACATTAACTCGGTGTTCTTCATCTTTAGTTACTAAATGCCATTGATTACCTGTAATTATCTGTCCGTAGTGTAAACAGGAATGATTACTCAAGTCTTGGGGATGGTTAGGGATACCATGCTTTTCCAGATAACTGTCAGATGCACACAATACCCTAGGAACAGGAGCAATTACCTGACTTACCAAACCCCGATTCTCTTGAGGTTGAGCAATTCTAATAACTATATCGTAGCCTTCTGCTATGGGGTCGATAAAACGATCTTCTAGAGTAAGCTGTACTTGTAACTCTGGATATTCTACCATAAAATCAGCGATCGCTTTTCCCAGATACAAAGTACCAAAAGACATCGGTGCATTAATTTTTAAAGTTCCTTTGGGCTGTTGTTGTAATTGGGATACAGCAATTTCGGTTGCTTCTACTTCTGCCAAAATATTGATACAGCGTTCGTAATATACCAATCCTGTAGGGGTAGGATTAACTTGTCTTGTACTTCGCTGCAACAGTTGTATCTGTAATTCGTTTTCTAAATTAATTACCAATTTATTCACCGTAGAGCGAGATACCCCCATCTTTCTTGCAGCAGCAGCAAAACCTCCCGAAGCTACTACCTGAGTAAACGCCCGCATACCTGCTAATTTATCCATTAATTGTCGCTATTTTAGAAACAATATGTCTATTAAACATCATATTGTCTTTTTAAAAGAATCAATGCATAATAAATATAACGATACAAAACTAAAGGAGGTAAGAATTAGATGATTACAATTCGTCCTCAACAAGCAAGAGGTAGAGCCAATTTTGGCTGGCTTGATAGCAAACATACTTTTTCTTTTGGTAACTATTACGATCCTCAACATATGGGTTTTGCTAATCTGCGGGTAATTAATGAAGATCGAGTGACTCCCGCTAAAGGCTTTGGTACTCATGGACATAGAGACATGGAAATCATCTCTTATGTCTTATCTGGTGGGTTAGAACATAAAGATAGCATGGGCAATGGCTCAGTAATTCGTCCTGGTGACGTACAAAGAATTTCTGCGGGTACGGGTGTCGCCCATAGTGAGTTTAATGCTTCTGCTACAGAGCCAGTACATTTCTTGCAAATTTGGATTTTACCCAACCAAACAGGCTTGCAACCCAGCTATGAAGAAAAAAACTTTTCCTCCGCAGCCAAACAAGGAAAGCTAACCTTAGTAGGCTCACAAAATGGTAGAGATGATTCTGTGACTATCCATCAGGATGTAGACTTGTATGTAAGTCATTTAACAAATAGCGACCCGCAAAGCGGATCTCTTCGAGATCGCATTAACTATCCTATCGATAATAATAGAGCAGTTTGGATACAGGTAGCTAAAGGCTCTGTATTACTCAACGACAAACTATTAGAAGCTGGTGACGGTGCTGCTATTTTTGATGAACCAGAAATCACTCTCGTTGGTAATAGTGATGTTGGCGAAATCTTACTTTTCGATCTGGCTCAATAAGCACAAATCGATATATCAAGGGTAAGCAAAAAGCCAAAAATTATCCCCAATAAAAAAGTACCAAGGGTTTATCTCTTGGTACTGCAATAATTGAACGAGGAAGTGCGCGGAGGTTTCCTCCGCAAGCACAAGTCTCGTTGTTGAATTGATAATCAAAACTTAGGGAGCTAAAGCGTTACCTCTTAATAAGCTACCAAGGGTTTTCGCTGTAATCTTCATTTGCTTTAAAGGATTAGCAGGTACTACTGTTTTGTAGAGATAGCTGTCAAAAGTAAGTTTTTGTACGTCGACATCAGCACACATTTCCACAAAAGCTTCACGAGTAGCATCACTACGATAGAAGACTCTTTGTAAAATATCTAGTACCAAATAAGTTGCGCCGTAGGTTTTATTCCAACCCTTGAGGAATCGTTTTAAATCAGCTTCAGTAGGTATTGTTTGACCTTTGTTAGAAGCTTCCACAATAGTTTCTGCACACATTCTTCCAGATTTAGCAGCGAAGTAAATACCTTCTCCAGAAGATTTAGTTACAGTACCTAAAGCATCTCCTACTAAAACAACTCTACCGCGAATGGGGCGGGGTCTGGGATGTTCGGGAATAGGATGTGCTTCTACTTTGATGATTTCGCCACCCTCTAGTCTTTTCGCTGCGCGGTTGCGAATACCAGTTTGCAGATGTTTGATTTTAGCTTGGTTTACTTTCATTGTCCCTGTACCCACTGCTACGTGGTCGTATTTAGGGAATACCCAAGCATAGAAGTCAGGAGAAACGTCATCACCGACATACATTTCTGCCAGGTCTTCATAGTAAGCCATTTTATCTTCAGGAAGACGAATACGCTCTTGAAAAGCGATCGCATAATTATAATCCCCTGCGTCAATAGCTTTGGCAATTCTGGAGTTAGCACCATCAGCACCAATAACTAAATCTACCTTCAGAGTTTTACTTTCTCCTTTTATGTCACCCTGAGAATGGTCTGCATAGTGAAGGGTGTAAGGTTCATTATCGCTGTTAGGAATATCTAACTTATGAACTGTACCATTAATCAGATTTGCACCTAGTTTAGCTGCGCGGTTGCGTAAGAAGCTATCAAACACCTCACGACGACACATTCCAATGTATTCATCGTCTTTCAGAGTCTGACCGATATTCACTTCAATGTTAGAAGGAGATATCATTTTCATTTTTTTTACCTGGCGATCGATAATCTTTAAAGGAATATCAAACTCATCCACCATACAAAGGGGAATCGCACCACCGCAAGGTTTAGCGTTATCTAATTTGCGTTCAAATAAGTAGGTTTCAATACCAGCTTTTACTAAAGTTTCGGCTGCGGAAGAACCAGCAGGTCCAGAGCCTACGACAGCTACCCTGAGTACCAAAATTTTTCTCCTAATATCTTTTCTCAAGCTAAAAGGCATCCTACCACGGACTTTTACCCTCCAGATGCAGAATCCCTTAAGTAAGGTAAAATTTGAAATACTGCTTAACAAATCTAGTTACAAAAGTTAATTTCAAAAAGAGTGTTTACCCCATTAGGGATTGAAGGATTAATAATTCACAATTAAAGTAATTAATTATTGTCTATAGCAATCCTTAAAGCTATATTTTGATTAATCAATATAGCGTTTCTCAAATAGTGGAATGAAAGCATATTCACTTGATTTAAGACAAAAGATCATTGATGTTTATGAGCAAGAGAGAATTTCTCAACGTCAACTGGCAAAAAGATTTGGTGTTGCTTTGAGTTTTATAGTAAAGTTGCTCAAACAGTATCGAACAACAGGAGAAATATCGCCCAAACCTTTTAATGGAGGAGTTAAGCTAAAATTAAATTCTGCTAATTTAATTGTGTTATCTGATTTAATCGAACAAAATGATGATGCGACTTTAGACGAACTATGTCAAATGCTTGAAGAAAAAACAGGAGTAAGTATTTCTCGTGCAACGATGGGGAGAATGACCCAAAGATTAAAATTAACGGTTAAAAAGCGACGAGACCCCGCGTCCCCCCATTCAAGGGCAAGCCGTCAAGCGGGATAATATCGACGTAAGGCGTTTACACCCGTCACATCTTCGTGTTTACACCCGTCATATTGGGTGTTTATCCCCATCGCATTTGGGCTGTTGAGAATTGGTATCACCAATTTGAGAATAGCTATATTTAATTGCCTGAAACTTCAAAACACAGCAATTTTGCATTTTTAATCTTTAATTATCTAACCAGCCCAATTAGTATCAGTATCAGGTAAATCTTCTGAAGCATTAGGATTATTATCTTTTACTAACTTTTCATCTTTCCACTCTTCAAAGAATACAGGGTCTAACTCTTCAAACTCAGTATCATTGCTAGGTATTTCCAAAGGCATAGTGCGATACATATTCACAAAGGGAGATACCCTAATTTCTTCAGGAAACAAATACATCAAAAAGAAATCGAGAGTTGTAGACTTCAAAAACCCTTGCATCACAGCAATTGTTCCGAAACGAATCCCTGTTTGCTTTTGCTCTTCTAGTATAGTTTCCAATTGTTTCGGTTCTAGTAATCCTGACTTAATAAGATACTGACCCAAAGGTTGACGATTTTTTTCTTGGAGTATTTTCGACCAATCTTGCACAAAGAAATTTGCAGTTTCTGCTTTAATCCAGCCTCGCATAGCCAAAATCTCACCTAAAAGTAGATTGGGGAAATTTTCTTGATCTTTTAAGGCTAAATCCAATTGCGGATTCGATACTAAATCGGCTTCTCTAAGGATTGTTCCTATGCGTTTGGGCTGAAGTTCCGAAAGACTAGATTTATCTGTAGAGAACTCTTCTGCATCAGTTGAGCGATAGTTTTGGCTCATAATAAATGTACTTTCTATTATGTTTTAATCGAATAGTTACCTTAAGGATTATTTATAGAATAAATGTCAGCTTTTTGAATCAAAACAAATTGTAAAAATGACTTTGTTAGAACATAACAACTAAAATCTCCCGATCGGTTTACTTCAAGTAAGAAATCTCAAGATATAAAATACATAGTTATAGTACCTTGATTAACTTTATGATATATCTGTTGAACTAACATTTATTTTTTTGATGAATTTTTACCGTTTAAATGAGGATCGTTTAACCTGGTTGATACTTGATTTTAATCAGATAGACACAATTAAACTTAATTCTGCCAAAAATCAAGCTTAAAGCACTCAATATTACTAATAACTAATGCTAATTGAGTATTTCTAACCATAGCTTTGATATCGATCTTTTTTCACGCAATAACTTAGTCTTCTAGGAAATGCGTAATTTTAAAAATGCTGATTTCTCGCTTACATCTATTAAATTCCCGACTTTAATAACATTTGCTCCATTTCTTTTAACGTTAAGCCCTGCTGAATGTATTCAGGTTGAGCAGGATTGTAAGGACTAGCTAAACGATCGATGCTAATTATTGTGGCATTAGGTTCAATTACAGGAATATCAGGATCGTAGGTCGTAGGTTTAACCAAAGAGCCAGAAAAGCCATTGTAAATCATTACAGTATCTTCTTCTCCCGAACTTGTTACAAGAGTCACGATCAAAACTTCTTCTTGATGTGTGGTGGTATATTTTTCTAAACGCCAACCTATAGCTTTAACCATTAGAATAATCCCGACAGTAAATATAACTATTTTATTGTTCTAATGCGGAACGTCCTTGCTTACCCAACCTAACAAGCAAGAAATAGACAAAATATAGGATGTAAACGGTTAATGCCATTGCTCCCATAAAACCCAAAAAGCCTTCATTTCCAGGTTGAGCGTGGAATAAAGCACGATATGCTTGAGGGACTTCTAACCATACTTGACAAACAGTAGTCTCTTTTGCAAGATCGGAAAATGCACAGGGAAGAGAAACAATACTAGCGATCGCTCCTAAGCCACAGTATAAAGTTACTGCCCATCGCCAAGAGGTAAAGGCAAATTTCAATCTACTTTGAGGAAAATCTTTAATTTCTTCGTTGAGATCGACCCAAAACCAGAGAGTTAGGGCGATTAAGATTCGGCTCGCAATCCCACTTATAAAACCTACTGTCCAGCCAGGAATCAGTAAATATAAAGTAATCATCAAAAGGCTAGCTACTCGCCAATAGATAATTAATAATCTGTAAATGGCTTCTTTTTTTCGCAATAGAGCCCAAATTAAAAGAATTAAAGGAGCGATCGCTGTAAACAAAAATGCCAAACGATAGTCCATCCATACTAAAGGTCTTAGCAAAGCTTCATTCATAACTGTTGTCTTAAATCAATCTCAATTTCCTTATCCTAAGATTCTTCTTTGATATTGTCAGTACAATGACAAAAAAAGAGAAAACCTTAAGATTAAGATTTTCTCCAAATTTTAATTTATGCAAATTATTTTGTCAGAGACAACCGAGATAAAAAGTAATTTATCTCAGAAATAGAGCTATGAAAATGGAATGGGAAACAAGCTTTTTTTTCTTTCCTTTCTCCTTTTTCTTCCTTCCTGGAAAATTTAGTCTTCGTAAACTCGACACTCTAAAGCATCTGGATTGTCATCACAGTACTGCTCTAAAGGGTTTTTCTTGGGCTGACTTTCTTTTTGGTGAGAAGCTTCTGCTTGAAGTTCTTCTACTGCATCCCAAGCAGCAGCGCAGTCCCCAGAAGTATTACCTTCAGTGCTGCATACCTCTCTAGCTTGATCTCTTTCTTGTTGTATTTGTTCTCGTATATTACTCATACTTGTCCTCTTATGACTGATTTTATGGTTTTTCGAGGGTAATCTCGTTAAACCTTAGTTTATTTATCTACTATTTCCCTCTTTGGTTATGGATAGATACTATCCCTAGAGGTACTCTACAAGATGCTTTCTTATGATCTCATATCTAATGTAATCTTGACTGTTACCAGTAAGCACCTATCTTTAGATTGCTATTATATTCTGGCTACTAGATTACATAGACACTATTAAAATTATAACGTTTAGTAATTTTAGCTATACTTACATAACTAAAGGGCGGAAAGGTCGAAAATTCATCAATTAACGTTGCGAGAAAAGGATAATAAAAGTCCTCACAGCAACTTAAGATAGTAATTGCAAAAAATCTCACGAGGTCAAGAGTGAATCTCACATCACTGAAATTTTTGGGTAATCTGCGTCGAGAAAATAATCAATTTGCCGTGATTGGTTTAGGACGTTTTGGAAGAGCAGTGTGTAGCTCTTTGCATAAAATGGGATACGAAGTACTTGGCACAGATATTGATGAAAAGCTCGTTACTCAAGCATTAACTCAAAAAATCGCTTCCCATGCGATTCAACTAGATTCTACTGAGCCTGAAGCTTTAAAAGAAGCAGGAATCTTCGAGATGGACACTGTAATAGTAGCGATTGGTAATTATCTTCAAGAAAGTATCATCACTACACTTAATGTCAAAGAAGCAGGAGTAAAAAACGTAATCGCCAAAGCTTCTTCTGAAATTCATGGTAAGTTACTGAAGCGAGTAGGTGCAGACCGAGTAGTTTTTCCCGAACATGAAGCAGGCTGCGCTTTAGCCGAAACTTTGACCAAACCAGCAATTTTAGATCGTTTTGAACTCGATCCAGAAAATAGTATCGTTGAGGTTTTAGTCCCCAAAGAATTTCATGATAAAACCCTGGCCGACTTAAATTTGCGATCGCGTTATGGAATTAGTATTCTGGCTGTATGTAGTGGAGAGAAGTTTATGACCAACCCCGCACCAGGACAAAAACTCAAAGAAGGCTCGATTATGATTGTGATTGGTGGTAACAAGGATATTGAAAAATTACCCATTTAGTAGTAATTAGCAAGTAGTAACCAATCGCCGATCATTAGATCCCCGATACAGGATACAATGCAAATAAAGCCAGATCGCTGCGATACATGACTTACACTACCCAAGAGTTGATAGCAATCCTAGATCGCGAATTAAAAGCTAATTGGAAGGGAAAGCGCGTTGTCTTGTCCTCAGCAGAAAGAATTAAAGATCCTGTAGTGATCAAACTGTTGGATATGAATCGAGTCAGTAAAGTCTTTGCCTACCAAGATTTTCGTACCCAAATACATCAGTATCAAAAGCAACATCGAGTATCGGGTATCATTTGGCGCGATTGTGGTTTTCACAATCACACAGTTTGCTATCCTGAAATTCACAATCAACTTATTCCCCTGGAAGAAGATAAAGCAATTTTAGTCGCAGCAAAACAATCGGTAATTGATTTTTGGCAACAAGTCACCCCAGGAATGCAATTTTGGCTAGCCAACGCTCCAGGGAAAGGAAAAACTAATCGCCAGACAAAACCTACAAATAATAGTAGCAACACTCCTCATCAACAAATTAGCCGAGAATACGCCACCAAACTAATTCGTCAAGCAGAATGGGCGGAAGTTGACGCGACTCGTACAGAAGTTTATCTTGGGTTATGTTGGGGAAATCCTTTAGAATATCGCTATCAGTGGGCAAAACCCAAATCGGGATGCGATCGTATAATTGCTTCTCATACTGCACCCAGTTCGATTAAGATTTAACTGTTGGTAAATATTACGGAGAAAAAAGTATTTATGCCTCAACAAGAAGCAGTAGGTGTAATTCAAACTCTGGGGTTTCCCTCAATCTTAGCTGCTGCGGATGCTATGGTCAAAGGAGGAAGAGTAACCATTGTCTTTTTTGACAAAGCAGAAAGTGGTCAGTTTATGGTGGTGATTCGTGGTGGGATTTCTGAAGTCAAACCAGCGATGGAAGATGGTTTAGCTGCTGCGGAGAATACTTTTGGTGGCAAAGTCATGACTCACTACATAGTACCTAATCCCCCAGACAATATCGTGGCAGTGTTACCCATTGAATATAGTGATAAAGTGGCGGAATTTCGTTCTTAGGTGTGATTTCTAGAGTTTGCTTATTTAGTTATCTTGTTTGCTGCTATTAGTTAGTATTTAGTGGTTATTAGTAGTAAAACTTTCCCATTACATTACTAATTTAACCTTCAATTGCAGCCTATCACAATCCGCGTAACGAAATCTCAGACGCGATTAAAAAAATGGAAACTCAGCAAATTACATCAATTCTTCAAGAAATCTTTCCCCAAGACACTGTAGAAACTAACAACGAAGAAAATTGGCAAATTAACAATGACAAAATACGTCTTTTGGTTCTTTTGTCAGAAGATAAATCTTGGTTGCGTGTCTTAACTCCTATTGCTTCGGTGATGGAAGCACAATCTCTATTAGTTCCCTTGATGGAAGCTAATTTTGATACCACACAAGAGATTCGCTATGCTTTGGGGCAAAATGTTCTTTGGGGAGTATTCCATCATAATTTTGCAACTCTTGCTACAGAAGACTTTGTTAATGTAATTTTACGCATGATTTTTGTAGCAGAAAAAGGTTTATCTGAAGCGTTTCAGCAATTAGTAGAGCAAAGAATTAGGCAAATTATTCAAGCAGCCAAAACTCAAGGGCAAAGTAAAGAAGCAACTTTTCAGACTCTAGAAAGATTTTACCAGGAAGGAATGCTAGGAGATATAGATCGCGATCCTCAAGAAAGAGAGAATTTTCTCGCATCGTGGCAAATGCAGCTAGATAGACTTTGGGATGAAGAATAAGGAGCAAGTAGGGATTATTTACTGAATTATTGAATCTATGATTACTAAGTTCTTTTCTATTTTGACTATAGTTTGGTATTAGTAAAGGGGATAGCTTATTTAACATTGAATATGAACCATTGGAAATTCACACTTTTAAATTAGCTCTAACATAGAACATTGACTATTTAATTAATAGATAATGAGTGTTCAGTGTTTTAGTTTACTAAGTGAATTGAGAAATGTTAAATGATTTAAGTTGTTTTATCATTATGCGATCGCAATTTAGTTAATGAATCTACCAGCTACTATGCGGAAAAGAGCTATTTTTAGCATCTGCTCTAATAATTATTTTCCCTATGCCAGAATTTTATTCACTTCTTTAAAAGAATATCATCCTGAAGTATCTTTGTTTTTATGTTTAGCAGATACTCCTCAACCAGAAATTGAACTAAAGATTGCAGATGTTGAAGTAATTCCCGTAGCAGATTTAGAGATTACTAATTTTCTTGATTTTGCGTTTCGCTACGACATCATGGAATTTAACACCGCAATCAAACCCTTTTTTCTAGATTGGTTAATTCGTGAAAGAGGTTTTGAGGAAATAGTCTATCTCGATCCAGATATTGAATTGTTTGCTCCGATGAAGCCTGTATTTGATGCTTTTGAAAAAGGAGCGGATTTTGCCATTACACCTCATATAACAGCACCAGCAGAGTTTGACGAGTTTCCCGATGATATTGGCATTATGAAAGCTGGTATCTATAATTTGGGTTTTATTGCTCTCAATAATAGCCAAGAAGCACAAAATTTTTTGCAATGGTGGAAGAGAAGACTGCGTTATCAATGCATTAATCAACAAGACCAAGGAATTTTTGTCGATCAAAAGTTTGTCGATCTATTACCAGCATTTCACCAAAATGTAGCTATTTTAAGAGATCGCACTCTTAATGTCGCTTACTGGAATTTAGATCGGAGAAAATTAAGCCAAACTTCTGAAGGGTGGTTAGTAGATGGTGAACCTTTAATCTTTTTTCACTTTAGCGGAATTGATTCTCAACAACCTAATAGACTTTCTAAACATACCGAACGCTTTCAAGATTATTTAGATCCAGCAATTCAAAGTATTATCAATCGTTATCTAGAAAGTTTGCAGAAGTTTCAGGATAATTCAGTTAACACTAGCTATGGTTATGGTAAATTTAGTAATCAAATAGCGATCGCAGATTTGATGCGTCGTTGCTACCGCGATTCTATAACTTTAGAGCAAAATAATCCTTTTGAAACTTTTCATTTAGAACTTAACCAACCATCAGGCTTATTGTCTAACCTATCCCCGTGGCGAGTTACCAAACTAATGCGCTATCTTTGGGAACAACGAATCGATTTACAAATTGCTTTCGATCTTACTCATTTACAGGGTCGTTTTAATTATGCCTTGTGGTTTGTCCAAAATGCTGCTAGCCATGGCATTGATGACTATTTTTTAAACCCAATATTAGATACCACCGATCCTAATAGCAAAAAATATCAGTTAATTTTACTTGTAAACAAAGTACTGGGTAAAACTACTTGGCAAATGAGAACTCTACTCAAAAAATCTCTTTGGCTACCCAGAAAGCTCACTAAGCCTTTGCGTCTGTTGTTAAAGTAACAAATAATGAATTTTGCTATTTTTGATACTTAATCAACAAATTGGGATAAGATAGTAATTCCTTGCTTTTTGATAGTTATGCAAAAAGCCATTAATGTCCATAAGGAGTGGAATTTAACTATGAGCAATCATTATGAAATGATGTATATCTTGCGTCCTGACTTATCTGAAGATCAAGTCAATGAAGCTGTTAATAAATATACAGACTTTCTCAGTCAAAGAGGCGCAGAAAACATCGATATTCTTAATCGCGGTAAAAAAAGATTAGCTTACCCAGTTAAGAAATTTTTAGATGGTATTTACATTCAAGTCAATTATCAAGCTGATGGAACACAAGTTGCTCCCTTAGAAAGAGCAATGCGTCTTAGCGAAGAAGTAATTCGTTATATGACTCTTAAACTTAAAAAGTCACCTAAAGAAGCGTTAGAGCAAACAGATGCAGATGCTTCTACTGAAGAAGAATAGATAAATTGAAAGTATTTAATAGTTAGTTGAGAGCTTTGCTGTAGCGATTGTTTTGATTATCAACACGGGAGTGGAATCTGCCGACTGACCGTTGGTATTTCCTCCCGTAAGATTTGTGTACTCTCATGTGTTGATTACTCGCGCGTGCTCTAGATGAGTAAAAATCATCAAGTTCGCTCGCTAAAATCACGCCTAGTTGCTCGTCAAATTATGTTTGTGTTATCAGGCAATCGCTAGATAAGACAACAAAATATGTCCAACTTTTGAGTTGAAAATCGTTCAATGAAGAAAGATGAAGCAAGAGAATATGACTTGAAGTCAAACTTTCCCTTTTAAGTGGCTTGCTCAGAAAGACGAGGTTACCAAAGCTCACTGCTTTTGATCGTCGCATTGAAAATCATCAGCAACTTGTGCTGCTCAGGCAGTCAAAGCTAACTTTTTGAAGCAATCGCTCATCATAAAGCTTCAATTACAGGACGGACATCTCACGCGTCTGAAGCAAGTTCAGGCAACTTGTCCTCATTAAAACGAATTCCTACGAAATTTGCCATGTATCAAGCACAACGAACCACAGCCCGTCCTCCACAATCATTCGTTAGACTCTTCACTGCCACGGTGCTTACAAGCTCTTGAATCTATTTCAAGAGACAGCCCCCTCCGCTATCACGATTGAGTGTTGCTAGACCAACTAAGCAGGAGATTTATTTGTTTTCCTGATAGTTGACTGACCTAATTCGAGTAGAGCAGCAACTAAAGTAAATGATCGCAGTTACTTCACCAATCCCAGGAACAGCTTTCAGTTGTTTTTAATCAGTTTTTCTTGTTATTAATTAATTGGTTTAAGTCACTCTTCCAACCACTAAATATGATTTTGGATATCTTGTTTGATCTCAGCTTGTTTTCCTGATAAACGAGCTTCTTCGGAACTAAATTAATCATTTAATTAATTGACGAGCGACGACCCATGGCGCGAAAGAGATGCATCTGAATCTATTAGTCACCAATAAAAAACCATGACCAAAAATATCCAATTACCACAAAAAATCATGCTTCTGGGTTCAGGAGAATTAGGAAAAGAAGTCGTAATTGCTGCTCAAAGATTAGGTAACTTTGTGGTTGCTATTGATAGTTATGCAAATGCTCCTGCGATGCAAGTTGCTGATGCTTTTGAGGTTATTTCTATGCTTAGTGAAGATGATTTAGCCAGGGTTGTGGAGAAATATCAGCCTGATTTTATCGTGCCAGAAATTGAAGCGATTCGGACAGAAAAATTAGCGAAATTTGAAAGTCAAGGATACACAGTAATTCCCACCGCAGCAGCCACTAACTATACCATGAATCGCGATCGCATTCGCGAATTAGCAGCAACTCAATTAAGTATTAGAACAGCTAAATATGCTTATGCAAGTAATCTAGAAGAATTGGAAAAGGTGGTGCCAGAAATTGGCTTTCCCAATGTAATTAAACCCGTAATGTCTTCTTCTGGTAAAGGGCAATCAATTGTGAAAACTTCCCAAGAATTAACAAAGGCTTGGAATTATGCTATCCAAGGAGCAAGAGGAGATACGCAAAAGATAATTATTGAAGAATTTATTGATTTTGAAATTGAAATCACTCTCATGACTATTAAACAGTGGAATGCACCCACTATTTTTTGCTCCCCTATCGGTCATCGTCAAGAAAGAGGCGACTACCAAGAATCTTGGCAACCCGCAGGAATTAGCGACAAGCAAATTAAACAAGCTGAAAAGATAGCTACCAAAGTGACTGATGCTTTAGGAGGTGCTGGTATTTTCGGTGTAGAATTTTTTGTTACAAAAGATGAAGTAATTTTTTCCGAACTTTCCCCTCGTCCTCATGATACGGGAATGGTTACATTAATTTCGCAAAATCTTAATGAATTTGAACTGCATTTGCGAGCAATTCTTGGCTTACCGATTCCCAAGATAGAAGTTTTTGCTCCTTCTGCTAGTGCAGTGATTTTAGCGAGTCAGTACTCAGACAAAATTGTATTTAACAATGTAGCCGAAGCACTATCCACACCAGACGTTGATATTAGGCTCTTTGGCAAACCTAATTCTCGTCCATATCGTCGCATGGGAGTAGCTTTAGCCAAAGGAAAAGATGTCACAGAAGCCAGAGAAAAAGCCACAGCAGCAGCCCAAAAGATTAAGCTAACCGAATAAATGAAAAATCAAAACTAATGATTGTCAGCGATTTGATTACGGTGTTGTTAGTTCTTTGTCTTGTGTTCTTTATTTACACATAAGGCGAATTGGAGAACTGATTAGGGAACTAACTACAGGGGAGTTGGGTATTGACATACCAATCACTAACCCAACTCAGAACTATGTAATTATTCTGGATTTACACTCTCAAAGCTCAAAGGCACCAAATCACCATAAATAGTAAAAGCGAGTAGCATGGGTTCCCCTTCTTGGATTAATTTTCCAGTTAAAGCGCAACTTTCGTCTTTTCTGGCTACCGCTTCTAAAGTGGCTCTAATATCCGAAAGAGCAAATTGAGGACGATAATCACCTGATTTCTGATGCACGTAGTTCCAAAGAATATCTCGAATTAATGCCTGGTAACCTTGATTACCAGAAAGTTCTTTTAGCTTATCCTTAAGGCTTCTTTCTAAGCGAATACTGGTGACTTCCATTTCGGTTGTCGATGTACGAGTTAAGGTACGCATAATTTTTTTCCTCTAAATACTGGACATCTGGGTAATATAAGTGTAGTATCAAAATTATACTTTGACACTACCGTAAAAACAACTTCCACAAATTCAATGTTACTTTTAGCACTCTTCAACCGAATATCTGCGACAGAACGCCAAGGACAGAACTTTGACGCAGCGATGGTTGATGGGTGTTCATTTATAGATTGGCATTATAGCGACCTACATTTACGGGAATCAACACCCTTAAGAGAGCAAAGTAAGGATTATAGCTCGAATCAACGTTTAAGTATTGTAAACATCGAATTACAACCCAAATCGAATAGCGGAGGGTACAAAACTAAGTTAGTTGTACCAAGGTAAACAATCATAGTTTAACTTTAGTTTATCCCCCCGCGTCTAATCAATCAGAAGCGGGGGTTTTTCTTTTCATTTGGTAACAATATAATTCATTAATGAATGAACGATGACTACTTCCACTAAATCGGTCGTGGTATTTTCCCAAAACTATCTACCGTTGAATAGGATTAATTTTAGAAGAGCCGTTACTCTTTTAGCTATGGGAAAAGCTGAGCCAATAATTTTTTTTGAAGATACTACCTTTAAAGAAATTCGCTCTCCAAGTATTGTAATTCAAGTACCGCCTGTCATTCGGCTATATCAAAGTGCAGAAAGACCTTGGAAAATTCCTCCTGTTAGCCGAAAAGAAATTTTAAGACGTGACGAGCATCAATGCCAATACTGTGGAAATAGGAAACAGTTAACTATAGACCACATTATTCCTCGCTCAAGAGGAGGTAAACATATTTGGAACAATGTTGTGATTGCTTGTGCCGATTGTAATAGTCGTAAAGGAAATAAAACCCCTGAAGAAGCCAAGATGACTTTATTGAACAAGCCAAAAGCACCTAAACACCCAACTATCGCGTTTGCGGAACAATTTTGGCAAGAGCAACAACTAGTAACGGATAATTAGCAAATTTTTAAATTTTTTTATGGAGATCGATAGTTAATGTTAAAAATTACTTATACAGAAAACGGTTTTTACTTGGAGCGTTTAACTGATTCTTTAGAAACTTGGCTTGCTAACAGAATTTTAGTCTGCTTACGAGCTACTGCTAGCGTTTATGTCGAGCCTAGCACTGCTTCTTTATTGCTTCCTATTGACCTACCTTATTTTGGCACTCTTGAAGCATTAGAAGATCACAGCAATAATATTTTAGAATTAGACGTCTGTGATGATGATTCTGCTGAAGTTAGTCTTCAAGGTATTTGGGTGACTACTGAAGAAAATAGCGAAGAAGGGATTTTCGTTTGTCACTTAGATGAGCGTACGGAATTTTTCCTCCACCAATTATGGAAAGAAGGTAATTTCGATGCTTCTTTAATTGGAGAATGAAGTCTGATTTGAAGTCAGAGAAAAATAAATCGTACTTTTTTACGGCGCAAAAATCTTTGACTTCGCGATTCCAAGTCTCGTGTTAATGCATGAGAAATGGTGTGATTTTTGAAATTCAGATTATTTGTAAATATTTGTAAATATTTGGGTTAACTTGTTGTGGAGAAAAATTAATCAGCATCATTGAAGAATAAGATTGATTTATCAAACAATATTTCCTCTAAAACAAATACTTTCTTTCTTAAACCAAGCTGTTGAACGGCTTTTTCAAGCAGTAGAAGCCATTAATATTTCACAAGGCATAAAATAGCAACAGTTAGGCTGCATAATACAATTATAATTTATTTGTTTCCCTTCTCTCGAAACTAGCGATATAGAACAGCAAATTGCTGGAAGTTCACTTTTCAATTTAGTAGCAAAAGTTGTTTTACCAGAACCCGTCATTCTATATAACATAGCGACTTGAGACTGTTGTGTAGTTATTATCTTGTTTTGTTTCATACTTATTGATTTCGTTTTTGTTTTTTGCTTTACTAAAATAAGCTCAATTTAAAAGATATGATTAATAGTAATTTGTTTAATCAGGATAATGCGATCGCAAGCAATGACTAACCAAGCTTTTTTACAGTTTGAAACTGATTTTGTTGAATCTTTACGCTGTATTCCGATGATTGCCAGAATGAAGTTAGATACTTGTGGCGTTAAGCTGAAACTCGAACATTGGAATCAATTTACTCAGTCAGAAAGGCAAACTATAGTTACAATGCCTTGTAATAGTTCACAGGAAATCAAAGATTATCGTGAATTTTTACAAAATTTGGTAATAGCTAAAACAGGAAAACCTGCTAAAGAATTAGCAATCGATCCCCATCCTTTATGGCTGAATACTAATGAAATACCTAAAGGTATAAAAATTAAAGCAGCCGAACTGGGAATTAAAATTTCTCTACATCAGTGGTCAAGTTTGACTTCTCTACAGCGTTTTGCTCTGATTAAGTTAAGTCGTCCCAGTCATGAAAATCGTAACTTTATGCCAGCGTTAAAAGAATTTGGTATTGCAGAATAATAATTTGGTTGTCAGGGCGATTAACCTTCGCCCCTAGCTATGTGTTTTCTGATTTTTTATAAGTCAAAAAGGTTTTTAATAGCTGCTTGAGGATCGGTTTGTTTAACTAAAGATTCCCCAATGAGAACGGCTTTTGCGCCAGCATCTTTGACAAAGTTTAAATCATCTGTTTGATGTAAACCAGACTCACTTACTACTGTAATATTGCGTTCTGTTAAAGTATCTTTTCTTGCTTCGAGAATAGTTTTAGTTGTTTGTAAACTAACAGAAAAATCTTCTAAATTACGATTATTAATACCAATTAAATTAATCTG
>NZ_LR213801.1 GCF_900659865.1 Hyella patelloides LEGE 07179 | reverse complement strand
ATACCATTTATCAAAAATAGTCAGATAGATAGTTGGGATGGTTAAAGGTTAAAGGTAAAGGGAGAAAGGCTCGTTATATAAAGCTTTAACCTTTTCCCTTTCCCCTTTTCCCCACTGTACTAAGTCTCTTATTACTTTCGATAATTGGTATTATATGCAAAATTATTGAGATTATATCCGTAAATTTATTGAATCTAATTATTGGCGATCGCCCAAACAACTTGATGGTTGATTGGTAGGCAAAAGAACGCGCACCGCAATCCCTCGAATAGTGATTTTGAAAACTACGGGTTTCAACAAGGTTATTGGACGAGGCGAACAGAGTTTAGTAGTCTCCTCGTAACGACCGTTTCAGATGAATGACAACCTCTTGTAACCCCTCATAAGCAAAGGAAACCTTAGCATCCCTCATCTTCAAACTGGACACGGTTAAACTCTCATCAATGTAAAAAAATCTCGCTTACGTATCTCGGTAGCAGAGATATGAGAAGATAGTTAAAAACATATTAAATGAATTTAAAGAAAAATTATGGCAGAAATCCAATTTTCTAAAGGGACAAAAGAAAGCGTAGTCCCTAATATTAAAGTTACACGCTCCCGTAATAAAGATGGTGGTACAGCTACTTTCTATTTCGATGCCCCTGATGCTCTTGCTGATACTAGCACGGTAGAAATCACGGGTTTATATCTGGTGGATAGTGAAGGGGAAATTGTTAGTCGCGACGTTAAAGGAAAATTTATTAACGGTAAACCTTCCGCTATCGAATCAAAATTAATTATGACTTCTGCTGCTGAGTGGGAACGTTTCCTACGTTTTATGGAACGATATGCAGAAGAAAATGGTTTGGGTTTAGAAAAATCCTAATTCAGTAATCAGTTACGAGTGACCAGCAATCAATCGGTTATTAAATCCTCTTACTGGTTGCTGCTTACCAAGAAAATTGTAGATATTTAGTAATTTAATTTGGTTGATGAATTACAAACCTCACCCAGATAAAGAAGGAGTTACTCTTCAATGTGTCGTTATTACAGTGAGCGATACTCGTACAGAAGAAACTGATAAAAGTGGTCAAATCATTCAGCAATTATTGACTGATGCTGGTCATGAGATAGCTGCTTATGGCATTGTAGAGGACGAACCAAAGGCAATTAAAGACCAAATAAAACAGTTATCTAAGGATACTCCTTCAGATGTGTTTATTTTTAATGGTGGTACGGGAATTGCACCGAGAGACACTACTTATGATGCGATCGCTAGTTTACTAGATAAAACTTTACCAGGATTCGGGGAAATTTTCCGCCATCTTAGTTTTCACGATATTGGTTCAAGAGCGATCGCTTTAAGAGCGATCGCAGGTGTCTACCAAGATAAACTAATTTTTTCTCTTCCAGGCTCTTCTAATGCAGTCAAGCTAGGTATGACAGAGCTTATTTTGCCAGAAGTAGTTCACTTAGTTAAACAGTTACAACAGTGATCGGTTATCAGTTATCAGTTATCACCAACTTTTAGGTTTAAATACTCGCTTGATAAAAAAGGAAGTATTTTTAAGATAGCAGTTCAATGAAACTGTTTATTGAATTGCACTGTTCACTATTCACTGATGACTAATAACTGGTCACTGTTCGCTGATTATTCTGCTTCCGCTCTAGCTTTGGCTGCTTCATCAGGATGGATACCCAAGCGAGTCAAGTTAAGGCGACCTTTGTTGTCAAAGTTGCGAACTTTCACCACAATTTCATCCCCTACAGCCACTTCATCTTCCACTTTACCCACTCTGCCTTCTGCTAGTTGAGAAATATGGATCATGCCTTCTTTGCCTGGTAACACTTCCACAAATGCACCGATATCGATGATTCTGGTTACTTTTCCCAGATAAACATCTCCTTCATTTAGTTTGCGAGTCATATTGTAGATCAGTTTTTTCGCTCTTTCAGCTTTTTCTGCTTCTACTGCTGCAATAATTACCGTACCATCATCTTCAATATCAATTTTAGAATCGGTTTGTTCCACAATAGCTTTAATGGTTTTACCAGAAGGGCCAATAACCATGCCAATCAGATCGGGATCGATTTTGAGGGTTAATAATCTTGGTGCAAAGGGAGAAAGTTCTTCACGAGGTTTATCAATCGCTTCGAGCATTTTCTCTAGGATATGCATTCTTGCGGGTAATGCCTGATGAATTGCTTTGGCTATGATGTCCATTGACAATCCCGTAATCTTCATATCCATTTGCAAAGCAGTAATACCGCTATCTGTCCCTGCAACTTTAAAGTCCATATCGCCTAGAAAGTCTTCAATTCCTTGAATATCAGTCAGGATACGCACCTCATCTTCTTCTTTAATTAACCCCATTGCTGCTCCACTAACAGGTTTAGTAATGGGAACACCTGCATCCATCAAAGAGAGAGTCGAACCACATACCGAACCCATCGAGGTAGAGCCGTTGGAAGATAAGACTTCGGAGACTACCCGCAATACATAGGGGAATTCTTCTTGAGAGGGTAACACTGGCATCAAAGAACGTTCTGCTAATGCACCATGACCAATTTCGCGACGACCAGGAGAACGTAAAGGTTTAGTTTCTCCTACAGAAAAAGGAGGAAAGTTATAGTGATGCAGATAGCGTTTTTCTGATGTGGGATGGAGATCGTCTCCTAAGTCTTGGGCATCTCCTGAAGTACCTAAAGTTGCCAGAGAAAGAACTTGGGTCAGTCCTCTTTTAAAGAGTCCGCAACCATGAACCCTACGGGGGAGCAATCCTACTTGACAGGAAATGGGGCGTACTTCATCTAGTTTTCGTCCATCTACCCTAATTCCGTCTTCAACAATCTGACTTCGCATCAGCTTTTTGGTAAGAGCTTTAAAGTATTTGCCGATCGCTTTAGAATCTTCTATAGTAGCAGTTTTGATGGGGTCTTCTTCTGGCAATTCGGCGATCTCTGATTCAATTTTCTCTGCTTTAATAACATCTAAGGCAGTGTCACGACCTTTTTTATCCAAGTCATACTTAGAAAGAATTTGCTTAATATCGTCAGTTACGCGATCGCTGATAAACTGTTTTAAAGCTTCATTTTCTTCAGGGAGTTCAGCTTTGACAATCTCAATCCCTAGCTCTTTAATTAAGTCTCTTTGAGCCTGAATTAATTCTTGGACTGCTTCGTAACCAAAATCAATCGCTTCGATAATATCTTCTTCTGGTAGTTGGTTAGCTCCTGCTTCTACCATGATTACGCCATCAGGACTACCAGCGACCACTAAATCTAGTTCTCCTTGCTCGACTTCCCGATAGGAAGGATTGAGAATAAAATCATCTCCAATTAAGCCTACTCTCACTGCTGCCATTGGACCATAAAAAGGAATTTGCGCCAACAGCACCGCCACCGAAGCACCCGTGACCGCTAAGACATCTGGTGGTACATCTTCATCTAAAGATAAAGTAGTTGCTACAATTTGAATATCATCTCTTAACCAAGAAGGAAGCAAAGGACGCAGTGGGCGATCTATCAAGCGACTGGTTAGGGTTGCTCTTTCTGGAGGTCTACCTTCTCTACGTAAAAACCCCCCTGGTATTTTTCCTACTGCATATAATTTTTCTTCATAATCAACAATTAATGGTAAAAAATCTATTCCTTCTCTTCCTTGGGCTCGGGTGGCGTTGACTAAAACTGCTGTGTCTCCCGCTTGGATTAATACTGAACCGCCTGCTTGTGGTGCGAGCAAGCCTACTTTCAGACTAATATCCCTACCATCAAAGGGTATGGATTTATCAATTTCTTGCATTCAGTTTATTTTCCTTATTCTTTCTCTATTTCTTGGTCTCTCCGCGATCCTAACATTATCTGAATTCCAAGTTGCTATTTTTTCATCTTAATTTGTGCCGTAGTTTTATGTATATTTATTTAGTTATCTTAATTTTTGCAATAGTGAGTTAAGAGATGAATTATCAGGGATGAGAAAATAATACAAATATTTATTATCTAATCCTTAATAATTCATCATTTGACTAATGACTGATAACTGATAACTAAAACTAATAGCTGTTAATTGATTATATTCCTCTAGAAAGTTTCCAATATTGCTGCACTAACTGATAGCGAAAACTATAGATACTTCCTGTTTGAATTAGATAGTAATCTTTCATCAGTAATCTAATAATAGTACGTGCCATTTCTTTATTATTAGTTTCTGGATCGTTATAGAGAACTTGCCATAACTTGGTAAAAGTAGTGGGCGGATTAATAGCTAATAAGTCTAAAATATTTAACACATAGGGCTTTTGATCTTCAGTGTAATAATTATCAATTCTTTCTCGATAGTGATCCATTTTCCAAGGATTAAGAGGGTTGTGTAAACATTCTTCAATAGTGTTAATAATTACGCTATGGGTTACTTCTTCTTTTAGCGTTTTTAACTGATTAACTAAATGATGAATATAAAAAGGAATACAGTCTACTGCTTCTGCAATATCTCTGGCAGATTTCTCAACATTAAAAGTTGCTATATTTTCTCCCTCGATTAAATGAATAGTTAACTTCATAGCATCTTCTAAAGTTAACGGTTGACCATCAATAGTATACATATCATTAGTAGGATCGTTACGATAGCCAGCTTTTTGTAAGTTTTTAAAGATGTGATGTAAGCCAATAGAGCCAGAAAAAACCATTCTAATATCAGGATAAGTTTGTCTTAAAGATCGCAAGGTATCGAGCATTTCCATTGCAGAGCGATCGGCAAAGTTTTCCAGCATATGGGGTATTTCATCCCAAATAAAAACTATTTGTTTATTCTGCATCTTTACTAAGTCTTCAATAGCAAAGGTTAATAAACTCTTCCAATGCGATTCTGCTATTTCGGTAAAGTGAAATCCTGTAAATTGAGTTGCTTGTAATTGGCTTAAAAAGTTTCTGACTTTTGTGGCTTTACCTTCTTCTGGAAGATGAAGTTCAATATCTTGCCACACTTTTTCCACAAATTCTATGGGAGTTCTAATACCTTCTAAATCTCTATATATTGGCAGCATTTTATCATTATCTTCCGATGCCATTTTCTTAAGAGTACTACTTTTACCAATTCTTCTTTCTCCAACAAAAATTAAGCTTTGTTGCTCTAATATTTCCCAAATTTGCCGAATTAATCTTTCTCTACCGATAATTTCTTGAGGAGCAATTTCTCCCCCTGGATTAGACTTAAAATTAGTAGTTTTAAATTTAAAATTTTCAAAATCATTTTTCTGAGGTTCTTCTTGAGAAGCAAGTCCCCAATCTAATCCAATTTCTTGACAAATCCGAATAAAATTATTAGCTGCAATGGGTTTTCCATTAATAAATTTAGAAACTGATGATTTAGAAATATTTAATTGTTCAGCAATCAATTTTTGAGTTAGTTGCTTAATCGCCAAGGATTCTTCTACTTTGGTTTTCCATTCGCTATTTAGTTGTAAAGAGCCACGTGCCATATTAAAGTTATTGCTTATAGTGACGTGAATTTTATCTTTTGATCTATTTTATGTTATTCAAATTAATCAATAATCTATCTTAAGAAAGCTTTTGTATAGCTTGACTTTATTGAATAAAAAATTTTAACAATTCAGATGTATGTTGCAGAGTTTTTAAGTAAAGTATTTTCTCAATTTATTTAAAGTTTTTTTGGTTCGTATTAATCCCATTTATCATGCATTTGCTGGATAGATTAATAATAAATTATAGTAGCGTGTCTGGACTAGAATACTGGGTTGTAATTGTAGGGTCAATTCATGAATTGACTGCGAGGGATGCTCTCGGCGTGATGAGCATCTCCAATCAAGGTGTTGACAAGCTAACCTACAGGATAAAAAAAGCGGTCAGACCTTGATGGCGCGAAAAAAGGCACGAGTTGGCTCTACACATTCTAAAATTTTCCTCTTCAATTTAAACTACCCAATAAATTAAACTAGGCACTCTACTATATTATTAGTCTCCAACTCTCAAAAAAATTGGTACAAGCTCATTTAATTACTCATAAAAATAATGCAGAGACATATCACTATACACCTCTGCACAAAATTTAGGCATCTAATGTCAACAAATTACAACATTTCTTAAAATCAGAAAAATCTGAATTTCATTTCTCAACGAATCAGCCTGTATTTCTCATTCCCGCAGCAATACCATTAATGGTTAGCATTGCACCCCTAAGCAATTCTTCCTTACTAAAAGGACGAAAATGAACCAATTCATCGTCTTTACTATATTGACGCAAACGTTCAATTAGTGCTACTTGTAAAAAACCTAAAGGAACAATTGTTCCGTTTCTTAATTGGACAGAACGTTGTAGTTCAGGATCGCTATCAAGTAGTTTGTTCTGACCGTTAATTTTGAGAATTATTTCTTTGGTTAAGTTATATTCATCGGTAATTTGAGCAAACAACTTCTGAAAACGCTCTTGGTCTTCCTTAGAAGATAGTTTATTGACGTAATGTTCTGCTATTTGTAAATCTGCTTTGGCAAGAGTCATTTCTACCTTAGAAATTACCATGCGGAAGAAGGGCCATTTAACATAAAAATAGCGCAACAGATTTAAATTTTTAGTAGGTTCTTGTCCTAAAAACTCTTGTAAAGCAGAACCAATACCATACCAAGCAGGTAAGAGAAAACGGCTTTGCGTCCAGCTAAATACCCAAGGAATTGCTCTTAAACTACTGATATCTTTTTTTTGATTACTACCTTTTTTTCCTGGACGTTTAGAAGGACGAGAGCCAATTTGTAATTGACTAATAACATCTATGGGAGTTACAGAAAGAAAGAAATCAACAAAATCTGGCTGTTCAATAAGAGAACGATAGGCTTTCCGAGAGCGTGTTGCCAATTCTTCCATGATTTGATGCCAAGGTTTAACTCGATCGAAACCACTACCTAATAAGCTAGATTGAATGACTGCTGTGGTTATAGTTTCTAGGTGATAGAGTGCTAACTCTGGCAAAGAATACTTAGAAGCTAGAACTTCTCCCTGTTCGGTAATTTTGATGCGCCCTTTAATTGTATCCGTGGGTTGCGCCAAAATAGCTGCATAAGCTGGTCCCCCACCTCTGCCAACTGAACCGCCTCTACCGTGGAATAGTCGCAAAGAAACACCGTATTGAGTAGCTACTTTTTCTAGTGCTTTCTGCGCTTTATGGATTTCCCAGTTACTACTTAAAAAGCCAGAATCTTTATTACTGTCAGAGTAGCCCAACATTACCTCTTGTAAATGGGTAGGTTCTAGAGGTGGTAGTCCAATATCTTCTGTTGTTTCCTTAGAAGCCGTTGCTAATTGGTTATAACCGCCAGCTAAAGCTGCTCGATATAGTTCAAGCTCAAATAAGTCCTTCATTACCGAAGGAGCGTGTTTTAAGTCATCTACAGTTTCAAATAGAGGTACAATCCGTATGTTAATCCGACCACTACCAGGATCGTATAAACCTGCTTCCTGTGCTAATAGCATGACTTCTAAAACGTCACTGACATCATTGGTCATACTGATAATGTAAGTATGACAGATACCTAAGCCGAATTCTCGCTGTAGCTTTTTCAGCATCTGAAAGGTATCTACAACTTCTTTGGTTCTTTCAGAGAAAGGCATTTCTCTGGGAATTAGAGGACGACGAGTGGGTAATTCTTCGACTAACCAAGCAACTTTCTCCGTTTCGGTTAGTTCATTGTAGGGTTGGTCTAAAATTCCTAAATATGCAACAAGCTCTGTGATTGCATCAGAATGAACCGATGATTCCTGGCGAAAATCTAGTTGAGTTAGAGTAAAACCAAAAATTTCTACCTGACTAATCAAACTATCTAATTCGCGACAATGAAGGGATGTTTGTGCCAGACTGTTTTGAATCAGTTTTAAATCTGTTAAAAAGTCGGTTTCCGTATGGTAAATATTTTCTTGTTGAGGTTTGCCTTCTTGGTTGGCTAAAATTTTATTGCGATCGCAAGTTTTTTGGAGTTTTTGAGAAATGTAAGCTAGTTTTAGGCGATAAGGTTCTTGACGATAACGCATTGCCAGGTTTTCATAAATTTCTGGCATTCTTTGGCGATCTCGCTCTAAAGAATCTAATAACTCTGGTAAAACTTTACTCCAGTGAAGAGATAAACTGAGCAATTCTCGTAATTGTTCTACTGATTGCAGATATTTGTTTAAAACAATTCCTCTTTGATAACAAGCAGTTTCCCATGTCACTGTTGGAGTTACAAAAGGATTGCCATCACGATCCGATCCTACCCAAGAACCAAAATAACAAAATTTGTGGTTTGGCGGAGTTAAGTGAGGAAAAGTACTTTTCAAAGATTGCCGTAAACGATGAGCTAACTGGGGAACGACATCAAATAGCACTTCTTGGAAATAGTGTAATGCATAGTCTACTTCGTCCAGTACTTTAGGCTTAAATTGATGCAACTCATCAGTACGCCACCATAAACGAATTTCTTCAGTTAATTCGGCAACAGCTTCCTCAGTTTCCCAAGAGCTACTCATCCCACGATCGGCATTCTGATCTTCGGCAGAGTCCATTCTTCTCAAAATATTAGAAATTCGTCGTTGTTTTTTCCTGATGGTATGACGTACAATTTCTGTCGGATGTGCAGTAAACACTAAGCGAATGTCTAACTCAGTTAGAAGTCTTTGCAACATTCGTGGTGGCATATTGATCTTTTTCAAATGGGGAAATAGCCATTGAAAAGTTCCTGCTTTATTCCAACTGTTACTCTGTTCTACCCAAATTTCTTCTAAACCATCAGCACCAGGTACGCCAAAAGCCGATTCTTTACCATTTTCAATGCTGCTTAAATTTCCATATTCTGAAGATATCTGACTTGATGCTCCATTGCTGCCATTTTCTCTACGAAATATCTTTTGTTCGTTCTGCTCATAGTGTTGTTCTACGATATTGATTAACTGAAAATAAAGAGCGAAAGCACGAGCAGCTTGAATCGCATCTTCAATCGGTAAACTCTCAATTAACTCGGGTACAGAGGATTGGGGTAAATCTTGAACTTGACCTTCAGGAGAAGATACTTTACGCATTTTCTGGAGCAAATCTACCATTTCTTGCCCATATTCGGAGCGCAACACCGACTCCCATAATTCTTCGATCAACTTCAATCGATGACGCAATAATAGGTGAGCTTTAGAAAGCTTATTAACCTCTGAAGAAGAAACTTGAAGCAGCGAACTCATAAATACCCCAACTATGAAGAATCTTATGCTTTATTTATTAGAAAATAATTATTCTAATTTGTAAAGTCGCCAATTCAGCAACTTTATCAACAAACTGAAAACAAACAAGACAATTACCTAAAAAGATTTTGGTAATTTAAGCAGTAGCAAAATACGATACAAACAGCTTTCCCTAAGAGCGATCGCAATAAGCACCTATCAATGACCTCAATTAAGACTTTTAGCAATTGCTCTCAGAAGTAATATACTGTATGTTGGCTGTTTTGAATCGTAAAAGCTACTACAATACGCTATTCATCATTATCTTTTAAGATTTTTTCTAAAAAGACTTTTTTTCCGAAAAATGCAGTAAAGGTAGTTGATCGGCACGAAATACTTCTTCACTCATTTTGCCCATACCCTCTAACCATTCTCCTAAAAAATGCAATACTAAAATAGCCATCATGAAAGGGCTAGTAGCTAAGCTCAAACCTATCAAAGAAAGCTTTGTTGTTGTACTATTTGATTTCATTTCTATTTTTCCCCATTGAATTTTGTCTAGATCGCTCTTGTAGTTATCTATCTGCTTTTACCACAGTTAGTCTTAGATCAATAAAATACCTTACTTCTAATTTAGACTCAATAGGTTTTATTGCTAAATATAATCATTAGCTATTGACAAAAATTGCTAATAATCTGTATATTAGTCTTTAGTGTTCTCCTCTCAAGGAATCGGCAGGTGAGGTCTTTAATTTAAGTAAAGACAACTCTCCTGTTTTTTTTTGGCGGTACACTTAAATACTGGTTAGCTTTTATATTCGAGCAAATTTTAAGTTTATGAGTGTGAATTCTTCTGATTACGATGTGATTGTAATTGGCTCTGGTATTGGAGGATTAGTAACCGCAACTCAGCTAGCAGCCAAAGGCGCAAAAGTTTTAGTTTTAGAAAGTTACATCATCCCTGGGGGTAGCGCGGGTTACTTTGAAAGAGAAGGCTATCGCTTTGATGTGGGAGCTTCCATGATCTTTGGTTTTGGGAGTAAAGGGACAACTAATCTTTTAACTAAAGCTTTAGCAGCAGTAGATATGAGCCTTAACACTATTGCCGATCCCGTACAAATCCATTACCATCTGCCCAACAATTTACAACTCAAAGTACACTACAATTATGAGAAGTTTTTGCAAGAGTTGATTGTTTTATTTCCCCATGAAGCCAAAGGAATTCCTGCTTTTTATGACGAATGTTGGAGTATTTTTAACTGTCTTAACAAAATTGAGTTATTATCTCTCGAAGAACCCCGCTATATAGCTCGTGTCTTTTTTCAGAATCCTTTCGCTTGTTTGGGTTTAGCAAAATATTTACCGCAAAATGTCGGGGATATAGCACGTCGCCATCTCAAAGACCCCGTTTTATTAAGATTTATTGATTTAGAATGCTATTGCTGGTCGGTAATGCCCGCATCTGGTACTCCTGCTATTAATGCAGGGATGGTTTTTAGCGATCGCCATTATGGAGGAGTTCGTTATCCTCAAGGGGGAGTAGGGCAAATTGCTCAAAAACTGGTTGCAGGATTAACTAAATTTGGTGGCGAGATACAGTATAAAGCCAGAGTATCTAAAATTGTGCTTGAAGGTAAGCAAGCAGTAGGAGTCAAGCTAACAAACGGAAAAGAATATTTCGCTCGACGTATTGTCTCTAATGCAACTCGTTGGGATACCTTTAATAAACTTCTTCCATCGGAAGCGATGCCCACCAAAGAAGTAAAATGGCAACACAGATATCAAAAATCTCCCAGTTTTCTCAGTCTTCATTTAGGAGTCTCCGCAGAAGTCTTACCCCCTAATGCAGAGTGTCACCATGTCTTGTTAGAAAGTTGGGAGCAAATGGAACAACCAACGGGTACAATTTTTGTTTCTATCCCGACTCTGCTCGATCCTTCTTTAGCTCCAGAAGGCTATCATATTATTCATACTTTTACCCCCAGTTGGATAGCAGACTGGCAAAAGTTAACCCCCCAACAGTATGAAGCACAAAAAGAGTCTGCTGCTGCTAACATTATTAATCGTCTAGAAACTATTTTCCCAGGATTAGCTCAGGGTTTAGATTTTCAAGAAGTAGGTACACCCCGCACCCATCGCCGTTTTTTAAATCGAGTAGATGGCACTTATGGTGCTATTCCCAGTCGTCAGTTACGAGGGTTACTGGGAATGCCTTTTAACCGTACTGCAATTTCTGGATTATACTGTGTGGGAGATAGCACATTTCCCGGTCAGGGTTTAAATGCTGTGGCATTTTCTGGCATAAGTTGTAGCCATAGAATAGCTGTTGATTTAGGCATAGCTCATTAATTGATGAACAGCTAGTTTCAGAAATCACCAAGTCAACGAGCCAGGATTAGTAATTAGTGAGAGATTGCAGCTTACCACTAGTCACAGACTGAGATCGCAAAATTAAGCTAAGGATTTTAAACCCAAAATCAAAGATAAACAAGGTTAATTTCTAGCAAAATTAAATTCGATCACACTTCTTCATCTGCATCATTATGCTTGCTATTTGCACTAAAAAAGCCCTGTTAAACAAGCCATACTTCAATTTTATTTATGAAAATATACTTGAGTTTATATTAAGCTGAAATACTTTAAAAATGGTTGTTTCTGCTTTGGTTTGTTTGTATCTTAGATCGCAAAAATATTAGTCTTATCGATTTCAAGCACACTTAATACTTTGGATTAATTATTTTTACTTAAGCAATTTTACGAGTATTCCAAAAAACGCTAAAAAAACAGCTTCAATTACTATTTAAACAGAATTTTGCGAAGTTAGTGGTTAAACAAATTTACACTAAGTTGCATTAAGTTAATGTATTTAGTTATGGCGATCGCATAATGTTTCAAAGTATACACTGATTAATTATTAAATAATACTTATAGTATTGAATCAAAATAGCTTCTAATCCAAAAAAAGCTAAGTTTACGTCAAAATAAATCAAGATATATACTGAGTTGTTTTCCATGATTACTGACTAAACTGTAATTATTGATTTAATTATTACAATTAGCCAAGCTCGAAAAATAGTGGACTCTTATAATCTGTCTAATGCGACAAGCCTCAAATCAAAATTTGACTTAGCTCTCCAATCTCAAGAAAACTCTAAAATTTATGTAGAAATAGCTAGCGAAGAATATTGGAACTTTTATTTTCAATCTGGCTCTTTGATTTGGGCTACTTCTAGCAAACATCGCTTGAGGCGATTGTACCGTATTATCAATAAGCACTGCCCTAAAGTTAACTGTCAGCAAATTCAACTTAGAGAAAAAGAGATTTCTGAATTATGGGGCTATTTAATTTTGGTTGTACTGCATAAACGCAATCAAGTTACAGTAGAAAATCTTGAAGCAATTATTAGAGAAATAGCAGAAGAAGTTTTATTCGATCTCTTTCAATACTTATCAGAAATAAAAAAAATCGAATACATTAGTGAAAGTTCTCAACACCCCATGAGAGCTATTCTCAAAAGTGTTCTTTTAAAAAAACCAATTGTCAGTTTAAACTCAGAGAATATTTACCGCAACAGCGAAGCAAATTGGAATTCCTGGTTAAAAGCTGATTTAACAGCCTATTCTCCTAATATGGCTCTGAATATTATAGATGATGAAAGTCTTGAAAATGCAACTAATAGTAATACTTATCTCAAACTTTCTTTTTTAGTAGATGGGAAGAAAACTATCCGAGACTTAGCTGTTTCTACCAAACAAGAAGCATTAACTTTGCTACGTTCTTTCAGTAGCTATATTGACAATGGCTATTTAGAATTAAAAGAAGTTAAAGACGAATATTTGGCAATTGTAAATTCGGTATCTTCTAAAGTTAAAACTGTTAATACTCCAAGTCCAAAAAGTGAGAGTAAAAGAGAAGTTATTCGTGAAAAACAACCCCTCATAGTTTGTATTGATGATAGCCCTATAGTCTGTCAGGAAATGTGTAAAATCATTAATTCTACGAGTTATCGTTTTGTCAGTATCCGAGAATCAATTCAAGCTTTACCAGTGCTATTAGAGCAAAAACCAGACTTAATTTTTCTTGATTTAGTAATGCCAATTACTAATGGTTATGAATTATGTTCTCAGATTAGAAGAGTATCTTTGTTTCAAGAAACGCCAGTGGTAATTCTTACAGGAAATGACGGTGTAATTGACCGAGTAAGGGCAAAAATGGCAGGAGCATCCGATTTTATGAGTAAACCCATTGAAAAAGACAAAATTGTTAGCACTATTAATAAATATATCAATAATTATCAAAAATCAGCAATCAATAATCCGAGTACTACTTCTTTAGTAGGAAAACAAGCTTAAGTAAGTAAAGATAATTAAAGTTACCAATAAAAGTAGAAACTGATGGTCACATCGTTGTTCTTATTTATGCTTTGTTTCATACTTTGAATTTAATGTTGCATGACTCAGTAGATAGTTATCACATCTGCTAACTACACTTCAATCTTCTTTGCTAGCTCTTCGTTTTTTATCTATAAAAATAGCAAACTCTCTAAATTTTTCAATAAACTTCTATCTCAGCAAAATGACATGAATTCTAATTTCAAAAATCAAACACATGAGATTTCCACATCAATTAAACAAGGAAACCCTGAAAATATCGCAGATTCTTTGAATCGTTATTTTGCACCCCAAGGAATCAGAGCTAAAGTAGCCTGGAAAAATGCTTATTTGGGTATTTTACTGGAAGCAGCACAAAGCCCAAACCAAGAAGAGATGGTAGAAATCATTCGTCAAGAATTTAGTGATTGTGCTTCAGAGTCAGTCAAAGCAGTAAGACTGTATGGTAGACAAGTAGGTCAGGTTACTCCTGCATGGTGTGAAGAAATAACAATTACTCAATCTCCACCATCAGATAATCATAGTCTCTCTGTTGCAGATTGGTTGAGTCAAGGTTTGAAAACAGGTTCATCACCAGCAATTACGACTTCTTCAAACAAACAAAGCGAACTATCTAAATTTTTACGTTTTTACTTTAGCCCAGAAGACACTGCACTTTTACCTCTCAAAAATGTTAAAGAAGTACTAAATATTCCTTTAATGGGAATTCTTCCTGTACCTCATATGGCTGATTGCTTAATTGGTATTTATAACTATCGAGGAGAAATACTTTGGTTGGTCGATTTAGGAGCGCAATTAGGTTTTATTTCCAGCACAGAATTTATTCAAGGTATTAATTCTCCTGCGGAATTGGCTATTAAAACTACTACTGCTCTTACAGGTAAAACTGGTATTACTTTAAATAACGATCTTCCTACTCTCACTGTAATTATTGTTCAAAATGAAGATAAACATTTAGGTATTGTTGTCCCGAAAGTTGTAGATATTGAAATGCATGATTTACAGGAAATGCAATATCCTTCAGAAGAATTATTTTCTCCAAATATTTTACCTTTTTTAAAAGGATATTTAATCCGTTCTAGTAGCCCAGTACTGGATATTAACTCTTTAATTGAAGATTCTAAGTTAAAATTATACTGTCATAATTAATTTTTACTAGAATCATTGTCGAATTATATTAGCGATAAATCTTTAGATAAATTTTATTAGTAATTATTTTTTACGAAAGCAGATAAAAAATTATTTTTAGGCAGACATTATAAAAAAAAGAAGCTCTAGTTTTTTTACTTTGAAATAATATTTATTAGCTACATATCATATTATTATCAAAAAATATAGCATTTGCTATATTTTATTTGTGAAGCAAAGTTCAATCGTTCAATTCTTAGTAATATTGTAGCGATTTTTCAAAAGAATTTCGCTCATTATCTTTAATCCCTATTTCCTATTCCTTAAACAAGCTAATTTACACCTCATGTATTTAAGAAATACTATATTTAACAATAATCTATAAAACCGTCAATACTTAGTAAATAATATTAATTTATTACTTTATTTTTAGAAATTTATTTAATTATTTACAATGTATTTTTTATTGATTATAATGTTAAATATTCTCAAGAAAAGAAAAATATACAAGTGTAATTATATTGTGTGTTTTCTTAGAAAATTTTGTCAAAAAGTATTGAATTTTTCAAGGATTTTAATTTAATGAGTAATTCTAGTTATCCTCAAGAAAACATCGAGATTGAATATTCTAAAAAACAGCAAAAAGAGTCCGAGTTAGAGTTAAAAAATCAAACAAAAAAAGAACTAAGTATTAATACCCCCCCCCCCCGTGGGAAAAGCTCTGAAAATGGTGATTACAGCGTTTTAGGCTCTCAGAATAATTCAGAACAAATAGAGCTTCAAGCAAACATTATCGATCGGATAGAAAAAGAAGATTTACTAATAAATAATCTTGCTAATTTAGAGCCAATTAAATCAGAAATACAACACTTAGTAGAAGTAATACAAGGTAAAATGAATAGTCATAATAACGATCGCTCTTCAGTAATTGACAAAACGAATAACACAGCAAATTCTGAACTGCAACAAACCATTGCAGCTATCAAAACAGAACTAGCCAAAATTGATAATTTAGAAAACTCTGGTTTACAAGAACAGCTAGAACAAATTGAAAAATTAACCCAAAACGCACAAGAGTTTAACGGACAGTTATCTAGTGCAGTAGAAAGTAAAATTAAAGCAGCCCGTCAGGTGGCTTTAGCTATAGCTAAACAAATGGCTCAAGCAGAAGATGCAGAAGATTTATTCCGTATCGTAGCTGCTCAACTGCAAAAAGTCTTACAAGCTGACCGTGTAGTCATCTATCATTTTGATGGTATTAACACTGGTACAGTCATCATGGAGTCGATGGTAACTGGTTGGACTCCCATGTTAGGAGAAACTGTTCCTGCTTTAACTTTTGGGACTAACAAAGCTAAGGAGTACCAAAAACAGCAGTATATAGCCATTGAAGATGTTAAAAAAGGTGGGCTATCTCCTTATCAGCTACAAATTCTCGATAAATATCAAGTTAAGGCTAGTGTTGCTTTCCCTATTTGCTTTAACGAAAAAATTTGGGGTCTATTAGTAGCTCAACAGTGTAGTAAATCTCGTACTTGGTCAGAAACCGAAATTACTCTGCTGTATCAAATTGTGAACGAGTTAGGCTTGAGAATGCAGCCCGCAGAATTCCAAGAGCAACTGCACGCAATGGCTCGTCAAGAAGAAGCGGTTAATAAAGTAATTCGTAAAATTCAACGTACTAGAGATATTAAAGGTATCTTCAAAACAGCTACTCAAGAAATCAGACAAATTCTGAAAGCAGATCGCGCTGTAGTCTATCGCTTCTATCCTGATTGGAGTGGCGAAGTTGTGGCTGAATCTGTCGCTGGAGGCTGGATATCTCTAATTCAAGAACAAGACCGCGATCCTAGTATTCGTCAAGATTTAATGTCTTCTGATGTGTGTTCTGTTAAGAGTATGGATACTCCTCCTAATGTGGATACAGACACTTACTTTAAAAATACTAAAGGCGGACTATATACCCAAGGTGTTCACTATCGTCGTGTTGATGATATCTATCAGATGGATTTTTCTCCTTGCTATTTAGATAGTTTAGAAAAATTCCAGTGCAAGGCATATATTAATATTCCTTTATTCCAAGGGGAGAAACTTTGGGGCTTATTCTGCGTTTATCAAAACAATGCGCCTAGAGAATGGAAAGAGTCAGAGATTAACACTTTACTCAGATTTAGCGCACCTTTAGCTACTGTATTAAATCAAGCAGACATTATCGATCAGCTAACAGCAGAATCAGCAAAAGTAGCTCAATCAGTTGAGAGAGAACGTACTTTAACCAGAATTAACGATCGCATTCGTGAGTCTTTAGACTTAGATGTGGTATTCCGTACCGCAGTTGATGAGATTCGTAAATTCTTAAGCGCAGATCGCTCTGTAGTCTATCGTTTCTATCCCGACTGGAGTGGCGAGATAGTTGCTGAGTCTGTCGCTTCTGGTTGGGCTGCACTAATGGAGATGCAGAATAAAGATAGTAGTCTCAAAGAAGAATTAATGACTAGCGATCGCTGTATTGTCAAACAGTATGGCTCGCCCGCACAATTAGACCCCGATACCTACTTCCAAGAAACTCAAGGTGGTACATACAATCAAGGTCAGAAATTCCGTCAGGTAAATGATATCTATGCAATGGGCTTCTCTGGTTGTTATATTGCAACTTTAGAGAAGTTTGAATGTCGCGCTTATATTAACGTTCCCATCTTCCAAGAAAATAGACTTTGGGGCTTACTCTGTGTTTATCAAAACGATGCACCGAGACAATGGCAAGAATCTGATGTTGACTTCATGATGCGTGTCAGCAGTCCTTTAGGTGTAGCGTTGCGTCAAGCAGAATTTGTCGATCAAATGAAGCGTGAAGCTGACAAAGTTGCTAAATCTGTGCAAAGAGAGAAAACTCTGGCTCGCATTACCGACCAAATTCGCGAATCTTTGGATGTTGATACTATTTTCCGCACTGCAACCCAAGAAATTCGTCAATTATTCAATGCTGACCGTGCAGTAGTGTATCGCTTCTATCCTGACTGGAGTGGCGAGATAGTTGCTGAATCCGTTGCTTCTGGTTGGATATCCTTGATGACTCTGCAAGAAAAAGATAGCAGTCTCAAAACTGACTTAATGTCTAGCGATCGCTGTTCGGTAAAGAAAAAAGATTCCCCTGCAAATCTTGACCCCGATACCTATTTCCAAGATACCAAAGGGGGAATGTATAACCAGGGTGAGAAATTTCGTCAGGTAGATGATATCTACGCTATGGACTTTACTGCTTGTTACTTGGCTTCTTTAGAGAAATTCCAGTGTAAAGCATACATTAACGTCCCCATCTTCCAAGGTAATAAACTATGGGGCTTACTCTGCGTTTATCAAAACGATGCTCCTCGAAAATGGCAACCAGAAGAGACAGATGTCTTAGTTCGTTTGGCAAATCCTCTAGGAGTAGCACTACAGCAAGCAGAATTTGTATCTCAACTTAAAGAACAGTCCGATGCGATCGCTCAATCAGCCGAAAGAGATCAGGTAGTAGACCGCATTATCAACGACTTACGAGACTCTACAGAAACTAATCAGATTTTCCGTACTGCGGTTACAGAAATTCGCCAGTTACTCAAAGCAGATCGTACAGTAATCTATCACTTCTATCCCGACTGGAGTGGCGAAATCCTAGCCGAATCTGTAGCCACTGGTTGGATATCTTTGATGCAAGAACAAGAGAAAGATACCAGCCTGAAAACCGATCTCATGTCCAGCGATCGCTGTAGTGTGAAACGTCTTGGCTCTCCCAAAAACCTTGATGCAGATACTTATCTCCAAGAAACTCAAGGAGGAATGTATAACCAAGGAGATAACTATCGTCGTGTAGATGATATCTATGCCATGAACTTCTCTTCGTGCTATTTGGCTTCTTTGGAAAAATTCCAGTGTAAAGCATATATTAATGTGCCAATTTTCCAAGGTGATACACTATGGGGTCTGCTGTGTGTTTATCAAAATGACAGTACTCGTGTTTGGGAAGACAGCGAAATTAATGTACTGCTCAAAATTGCCAATCCTTTAGCGATCGCAATTCAAAAAGCAGAAACCATCACGGCGATGCAAAAGCAGTCTAAGAAACTATCTCTACAAGCAGAAAGAGAGAAAAACTTTGCTCGTCTCACTAGCCGTTTGTTGCGCTCCAGTGACAGAAAAACTATTTTCCGTATTTCCACTCAAGATGTCCGAAATATGCTCAAATGCGATCGTGTGTCGCTCTACAAATTTAATCCTGACTGGAGTGGTTACTTTGTAGCTGATTCAGCCGTAGCAGGTTATATGAGTCTTTTGGATGTTATTCCTGTAATTGAAGATTCTCACCTCCAAGATACCCAGGGAGGTCGTTATAAAGACAATGACCATCTAGTAGTTCAAGATATCTATACCGTAGGTCATTCTGATTGTCACGTAGAGCTATTAGAACAGATGCAAGCAAGGTCTTATATAATTGTGCCTGTATTTGTAGATCGCCAACTATGGGGTTTACTTGGTGCATACCAAAACGACGCACCTAGAGATTGGGAACAAGCTGAAGTAGATTCCTTTGTTCAGGTAGGGGTACAGTTAGGTTTAGCTCTGCGTCAGGTAAACTACCTCGATCAAGTAAAAGCACAGTCAGATCAGTTAACCAAGATTGCCGAGAGGGAAACCAACTTCATTCGTCTTATCTACAAAATTGGACAAAGAATCATTGAAAGACTGCAACAGAAAACTCTCAATCCCGATACTTTATTCCGTTCTGTAACTCAAGAACTACGTCAACTCCTAAAAGCAGACAGGGTAGCAGTTTATCAATTTAATGCCGATTGGAGTGGTAAATTTACCATTGAAGATGTGGGTAGTGGTTATTTGCGTTTAGCAGGTACCGACGCTTCCTATGTCGAAGATGCTTCCTTACAAGAAACCAGAGGGGGTAAGTACCGCAATAAAGAAACCAGTGCAGTTAATAACATCGAAGAAGCACCAGAATTAACCTTTGACCGCGACTTATTACAGCAATGGGGTGTCAAAGCTTATGCGATTGCTCCTCTATTCAAAGGAGAAAAACTCTGGGGTTTACTCGCTACTTATCAAAACACCGAAGCTCGTCAATGGGAAGAAGGAGAGATTAACCTCTTAGTTCAGATTGCTACTCAGTTAGGGATCGTACTGCAACAAGCAGAATATCTAGAGCAGTTACAGATGAAATCGGAACAGTTAGAAGACGCAGCGCAGCGTGAAAAAGCAGCTAAAGAGCAGCTACAACAACGAGCAGTACAAATGTTGGAATCTGTTAAACCAGCATTCCAAGGAGATTTAACCGTCCGCGCTCCCATTAGTGAAGATGAAGTAGGAACAATCGCCGAGGCTTATAACAATACCTTACAATCTCTGAGAAAAATTGTCGTTCAGGTACAAGCAGCAGCGTCTAAAGTAGGCGAAACTTCCAAAGGTAGTGAAGAGGCAATCTCTGTTCTCTCCGAACAAGCTCACCAAGAGGTAGAAGAAGTCACCAAAGCACTCGACCGCATTCAAGAAATGGTTGCTACTACCCAAGCAGTAGCCACTAATGCCCAACAGGTAGAAGTAGCCGTCCAACAAGCTAACGAAACCGTCCGCAAAGGTGACACAGCGATGAACCGTACCGTAGACGGTATATTAGCCATCCGCGAAACAGTATCCGAAACCAGTAAGAAAATTAAGCGTCTGGCGGAATCTTCTCAAAAGATTTCTAAAGTTGTCAGTCTCATTAGTAACTTCACTACTCAAACCCAGCTACTATCCCTGAACGCAGCCATTGAAGCAACCCGCGCAGGGGAATATGGTAGAGGTTTCGCAGTAGTTGCAGACGAAGTACGCTCTCTAGCGCAACAATCAGCCGAAGCAACTAAAGAAATTGAAAAACTGGTACAGGAAATTCAAACGGAAACCAGTGCAGTATCAGCAGCAATGGATACAGGTATCGAGCAGGTAGTCGGTGGTACAAACTTAGTTAACGAAACTCGCCAAGACTTAACCGCAATTGTGGCTGCGACAGACCAAATTAGTGAGTTAGTTCAGGGTATTACCCAAGCAACTCAAGTACAAACCGAACAATCCGAAGCAGTAACCAAAACCATGACCGATTTAGCTGCGGTAGCTAATAAAACTTCCGCCGATTCGGTAGAAATATCCACTTCTTTCCAAGAGCTATTAACCACTGCTCAAGAGTTAGAAGCTAGTGTAGGTCAGTTCAAAGTTAGCTAATTTTCAGTTATCAGTGACTAGTAATCAGTAATCAGTAATCAGTAATCAGTTACCAGTTACCAGTTACCAGCAATCATTGATAAATCATGTGGGGACGTAATAAATAATGCGTCTCTACAATCCCAATAAATAGACCTTTTGCAAAAGTAAATTTCAAATCAAAACTTTTAACTTTATTTAGTCTACATTTGCACTTGTCGGGAAAACCCACTGAAGTTCTTGCACTTTTGACTTTTTGCGATAGGAAATGCTCTTGGAAAGAAGAGCATATTCCACTCTCGCGGTGACTTTTGATTTTTGACTTCACTTAACCAGAGTTTATTGGGCTTATGCAAAAAGTTAATACTGAATAAACAACCATGAATGCTGATATAGATCGCGAAAGTTACAATTATTTTCTTCAGGAAGCTCAAGACTTACTCCAAGACATCGAACAAGAGCTTCTCTCTTTTAAAGAAGACCCAACCACCGCTAGGGTACATAACATGATGCGCTCTGCTCATACCCTCAAAGGTTCAGCAGCTTCTGTAGGCTTAGAAGTAATTAAAGAAATTTCCCATGTTTTAGAAGATGCTTTTAAAACTCTCTATAACCCCGAAGTTGTAGTAGATGAAGAAATTGAATCTCTATTGTTTCAAGGTTATGAATGTTTACGTCTTCCCTTGATGGCTCATTTTAACGGTGGTAGTGTCGATGAGTCTTCGATGTTAGACCGTGCTGCGGGAGTTATCAGCCAACTACAAGAAAAGCTAGGGGATAAGTTTGATACCGATCCTCCTTTACCCACCTCCGAAGAATTAGGCTTTGATGTTGTTAAGTCCATCTTTGAAACAGGCGTAGAAGAAAAGCTGACAGATATTGAAAATGCTTCCAGCGCAGATTTAGCTACTACTTTGCAACAGAAAGCAGAAGTGTTTCTTGGTTTAGGGGAATCCCTTAATTTACCTGGATATGGAGCGATCGCTGAAGCCACATTAAAGGCGTTAGAAAACTATCCTGATGAAGTAGAAATCATTGCTCAATTAGCTTTAGCCGATTTTAGGTGCGCACAACAAGCCGTCTTAAATGGCGATCGCGCTATTGGAGGTGAACCTTCTGAAGAGTTACTTTCCCTAGCACAAGAGGAAATTGTCACCTCAAAAACCACTCAATCAGAATTCCCCATAACTGCAATTACCCACGTTGAAGAAAGCTCCAGTATTGTTAATCCAGAAGATGATGCTTTAAATCTTGATTCTGTATTAGCTGATGCGGTTATTGATAGCAATGCTGAATTAATTACTGAAGACACCACTCCCATAGAGAAGGAACAAGATGTTCAAAACAAAACCAATGAAACTCTGAATTTAGATGATTTATTCGCTCAAGCTTTCGTTGAAGAGGAAATTCCCACCGAAATCCAAAACGAAACTGTCCCAGAATCAACCGTCGAAGCGGATTGTCCTGAAGCAGAAGAAGTTAAGGTCGTTGTTGAACCTGAAACCAATTCCAAATCAGAAAATAATCCGCATCAAGCAGATATTCCCTTCAGTCTGGATAGTTTACTAAGTCAAACTACAATTACCACCTCTCCTACCAAAT
This sequence comes from Hyella patelloides LEGE 07179, assembly GCF_900659865.1. GTDB lineage: Bacteria > Cyanobacteriota > Cyanobacteriia > Cyanobacteriales > Xenococcaceae > Hyella > Hyella patelloides. The sequence goes on along the minus strand of NZ_LR213801.1, from coordinate 14,432 downwards.
TACCCACTGTAGTTGACACTGCACCTAAATCGATTTCTCCAACAAATAACAATTACAATTCAACTAAAAAATCCTCATCCACCATTAACAACCAATCCAAAAATAATCAGAAAGCAGCAAGTGTTCGCGTTGAATTAGAACAATTAGAAAGATTAAATCATTTAGCAGGAGAATTGTTAATCGAGCAAAATCAACAAACAAACCAAGACAAACATCTAAGAGGAATCATCCAAGGACTTCTAGCGCAACTACAACAACACAAGCAAACCCTCAATGAACTAAGAGACTGGTCAGATCGTAAATGGCTCAATACAAAGATATTTTCAGGAGAAAATCAGTCTACTTCTAATTTACCTTTCGAGCAAATTTTCGATCCTCTAGAAATGGATCGCTATGATAATCTGCAACTATTAATTCAAAAAGCAGCAGATGAAGCTATTCAACTAGAAAACCTCACTGAGTTAGTTTCTCTATCTAACAAACAGTCTCGCCTTTCTAGAGAAGCCCAACAACGTCTCTTAACCAATGTACGGGATGACTTAACCACCGCCAGGATGCAACCTTTAGGGGATTTATTTAATCGTTTCCCTCGCGTACTCAAACAGTTAGTCGGAGTCCAGAAAAAACCCGCCGAATTAGTCTTAAAAGGTAAAGAAGTACTTATTGATAAAGCGATTGTGGAAAAACTATACGATCCTCTATTACATCTAATTCGTAATGCTTACGATCATGGAATTGATTTACCCGAAGCACGCTTAGCTAGCAATAAACCAGAAGTAGGCTACATTAAAATCCAAGCTTACAATCAAGGAAACCGTACCATTATTGAAGTCAAAGACGATGGTAGAGGGATTAATATCGAGAAAATTGCTAATAAAGCGATTGAATCAGGATTAATTACCCCTGCACAGGCGCAGGAATCCACTAAAGAAGAATTATTAGACTTATTATTTGAGCCAGGATTTTCCACCGCTAACGCTGTCACCGATCTTTCAGGTCGAGGTGTTGGTTTAGATGTAGTACGCTCTCAGCTACAGTCACTTAATGGTTCGGTAAATGTGCAGACTATAAGTGGTCGCGGAACTACCTTTACTTTAGAAATTCCTTTATCTCTCACTATTACTGAATTGTTAGTGTGTCAGGCAAAAGAAGTAGTATATGCTATTCCAGTTAACACTGTAGAGCAGATTTTAATCCCTGGTGCAGAACAGTTAAAAGTTTTGGGTAGAAATCACTCTCAATTAACAGAATTAGCTGATGGCAATCGCTATGAAGACCCTGTTTTAGATCAAAGACTATCCCAACAACCAGTTTTACATTGGCAGCAAGGTAATGAAGAAGTTCTTGTCCCTTTGTATAAATTATCAGAGTTGACTGAATATTCTACTATTAGCTCGCGATTTTTACCCTACTGTTCTAATTCTGCTCTAATTGCTACTGAAGGCTTATTAGCTAACCATGCTCCCGTAATCTTACTACGTACTACTCACGGTTTAATTGGCTTACAAGTAGAACAACTTTTAGGAGAAAAAGAATTAGTTATTCGTACCCTAGGTTCGGCGGTTAATCCTCCAGCTTATGTTTATGGTTCTTGTATTCTCAGTAATAGTGACCTCGCCTTAGTACTAGATATCGAAAAATTAATCGATCGTCAACCTACCAATAGCAGATATTCCACCCACAAATTAACAGAAAAAGCCACCGCTACCCCCTTACTACCAGGAAGTGTTGAACAAACGGATGGAGATGTAATTGACGTTTCTCCTAATGCTAATTTGCCTAAAGGTAATTTACTTTTAGTAGTAGATGATTCTTTAACCTTAAGACAAACTCTAACCAAAGCCTTAAATAAGTTTGGCTATCAAGTAATTCAAGCAGAAAACGGCAAAGAAGCGATCGCAAAATTACAACAAATTCCTAACATTAACCTAGTAGTTTGTGATGTAGAAATGCCTCACCTTAATGGTTTTGAGTTTCTCAGTATTGTGAGTCAAGACCGCAATTTAGGACAAAAACCCATAGTAATGTTAACTTCCCGCAGTGCCGAAAAATATCGCAAAATTGCCCAAGAATTAGGTGCATCTGCTTATCTTACCAAACCATTTATCGAACAAGAATTGTTATCTACTATTGATGAGTTGTTAACAGCAAAATCAATGATAAATCATTAATAATTAACAAGAACAAAGGAAGAAGAACAAAGTAATTAATATTTTTCTTATTCCTTGCTTCTTATTCCTTGCTTCTGACTCCTGACTCCTTATTCTTGACCATGAACCAAATCACCACCACTTCCTCCGTAACTCCTACTGCTAATACTGAAACTTGTAAGGCAATTGTTGTCAGTATCGCAGAACATCTATTAGCACTTCCTGTAACTGCGGTTTTTAAAGTAATTCGTTCTTCCTTTGTTTACAGTAGTAACTTGGGAGAAAATAGGCTAATACACATTGAGGAGCAAACCCTTCCTTTAATCGATCTTTATCACTTACTAGTAGGTGTAAAACCGAATAATGAACCAGATAAATCTTTAAGTTTAACTCCAGAAGAAGAGAAATTTCTAGTTTTAGCCAAATCTGATACAGGTAAGCTAGTCGCCATCATTGTAGATGAACCACCTACATTAATGGATTTACCCCTTTCCCATATTTACGCTTTACCACATTCTCAACAGCAAAATTTGGGTAACATAGCCAGTCATATTGCGATCGTACCTCATCAAACCTCCCATCTCACAGTAATGTTATTAGACGTACAGCAAGCTCTCATGGCTACTGGTTTCTCTCAAGGTTTAGCTCCCTATGCTTCAACCCCATTCCAATTTCCTGCTTCTTGATGGTTGGTGGTTAGTCCCGTCAAGTCCCAAACTAAACGGGACTTGTACCCATCGCATTGGGGTATAAACAAAATAATATGGTTTGTTGTTGGTTGCTTATTTGTTCTTTGTTAGTGACTTATTCATTAGTTAATCACCCATCGTCCATTACTTATTACTCACTAACTCTTACCTCCTTGTTCTTTAAATGTTCCTTAAATTAATTACGGTTTTTATCACTGCCTAAGTAGGACGAAAAAAGATACATTAGGGTCAGACAGTAAAGAAATGTTAACAATATTTAAATCTGACCTATGTTTGAATATTTCAATGAAAAAGCCATAAAAAGTGTCGTTCTCTCCCAAGAAGAAGCTCGACGTAGTGGTTACAATCTAGTCGGTAGCGAACATCTATTGTTGGGGGTTATTGGGGAGGGGTCATCTATAGCAGCTAAAATATTAGCAGATAAAGGGATTAATCTTAAGCAAACCAGAGCAATTATCGAACAAATAGTAGGACGTGGTGGTGGCTTTAGTCCTGCGAACATACCCTTTACTCCCAGAGTGAAACAGATTTTTGAATCGGCTTTTGAAGAATCTCGCCAATTGGGAGTTAACTATATCAGTCCCGAACATATCTTACTAGCACTCGCCAAAGAATCTGATACTGTCGCAGGTAAAGTGTTAACGAGTCGAGAGATCGATCTCAATCAATTACGAATCGAAATCCTCAAAAGATTAGGTGAGAAAGAAGCGGTCGCAGCAGGAGAAAAAAAACGCTTTAATCCCTTCGGTTTAGGTGATGAGCGTTCTGCAAAACCCCGTTTGGAAGAATTTAGTACTAACCTAAGTGCTTTGGCAAAAGAAGGAAAACTCGATCCTGTAGTGGGAAGACAAGCGGAAATCGAACGTACTATCCAGATTTTAGGACGTAGAACCAAAAACAACCCCGTATTGGTGGGAGAACCAGGAGTTGGTAAAACAGCGATCGCTGAAGGTTTGGCGCAACGTATTGTTGATGGTGAAGTACCCGATCTCATTCAAGAAAAAGAAGTAATTAGCCTCGACATGGGTTCATTGCTTGCTGGCACTAAATTCCGTGGTGAATTTGAAGAACGTCTTAAAAGCATTGTTGATGAAGTAAGAAAAGCAGGAAACATCATCTTAGTTATCGATGAAATTCATACCATAGTTGGTGCTGGTGCGATGGGTGGCGCGATGGATGCTGCTAATATGCTTAAACCTGCTTTAGCTAGAGGTGAATTGCAGTGTCTCGGTAGCACTACCCTGAATGAATATCGCCAACACATTGAAACAGATGCAGCTTTAGAACGTCGTTTCCAAAAAGTATTAGTGGGCGAACCTTCTGTAGAGGATGCGATTACGATTCTTCAAGGCTTACGCAAAACCTACGAAGACTTTCACCAAATTAAGTTTACGGACAAGGCAATCGAATCTGCTGTTACTTTAGCAGAAAGATACATTACAGACCGCTTTTTACCCGATAAGGCGATCGATTTAATTGATGAAGCTGGTTCGCGGATACACTTAAGACATTCCACGAGTAAAGGAGTTTCCGAACCAGAAAATACCCCTATCGATCCTCAAGCTTTAACCCCTGTAGTAGACGAAACAGAAATTGCTGAAATCGTTTCCGCTTGGACGGGAGTACCTGTAAGCAAAACCGATGAAACTGAATCAGAAGTCTTAATCAATCTCGAAGCTAATTTACACGAAAGAGTAATCGGTCAAGATGTAGCAGTCAAAGCAGTTTCCCGTGCTTTACGTCGTTCTCGTTCTGGTTTAGGCGATCGCAATCGTCCCATTGCAAGTATGATTTTCTCTGGTCCTACTGGAGTAGGAAAAACCGAACTTGCTAAGGCATTAGCTACGTTGATGTTTGGTAAGGAAGATGCCATGATTCGCATTGATATGTCCGAATATATGGAATCTCACACTGTTTCTAAACTAATTGGTTCACCTCCAGGGTTTGTTGGTTATGACGAAGGGGGACAATTAACCGAAGCAGTACGTCGTAAACCCTATTCTGTAATTTTGTTTGATGAAATTGAAAAAGCCCATCCTGATGTATTCAATCTTTTCTTACAACTTCTTGATGATGGTCGTTTAACTGATGCTCAAGGTCGTGTGGTAAACTTCAAAAACACTGCGATCATTATGACCTCTAATATCGGTGCTAAAGCTATTGAAAAGGGAGGTACAGGACTTGGTTTTGGTTTAGCAGATGACACTGGCGAAGCAGCTTATCAAAAAATCAAAGAACGAGTCAATGATGAGTTGAAAAACTATTTCCGTCCTGAATTCCTCAACCGTCTTGATGAGGTGATTGTCTTTCGTCAGCTTACTCAAACAGAAGTCGCAGCTATCTCTGATATTTTACTGCAAGAAGTTTCTGACAGACTCCAAGAACAAAGAGATATCACTTTAGAAGTTACAGAAGCTTTTACCAAGAAAGTAGTCACAGAAGGTTTCGATCCTAGCTATGGTGCAAGACCCTTACGTCGTGCCATTATGAGACTATTAGAAGATAGTCTAGCAGAAGCTATTTTATCAGGAAGAGTTAGTGAAGGCGATCGCGCTTTGGTAGATATTGATGAGGAAAATCAAACTATTATCTCTGCAACAGAACAGCCTACGCTAGTAAAAGCCGTTCAATAATTTTAGAGATTTCCCTTAAATCTTGAAAATAGAATCCCGATGATACTTATTTGATTGTATTGTCGGGATTTACTTTATCCCCGTCAAATATTAATTAATGCCGAGCCTAAAAATCACGATTAAGTTTTGTATTTATGAATGTTTTTGTAGTATAAAATGTTATATACTAGATTCCAGTAGTAAATTTATTTAAGTAATGATCGATAGCTACCTATTAACAAACTAAACTACTGATATGATTTAAGGTGTGAATAATCAAGCATACCGATTAAAATCATTGACCGAGGGTAACTGGTTCAAGTTAATTTGTGGAGCTAGTTATCAACATCTTCCTGCGATTCGCTCTTTAGCATTGGCATACAGTCTTGCTGGTGCAGATTGTATTGACGTTGCAGCCGATAAAGCAGTTATTTCCGCAGCCCAAGAGGGAATTTCTGTTGCAGCTAAACTAAGTGACACTCAGCAGCAAGAAGGCTCGATAAAGAGCAAACAACCTTTATTAATGGTGAGTTTAAATGATGATGAAGACCCCCATTTTCGGAAAGCAGAATTTGAGAGCATCCAATGTCCCGCAGATTGCCCTCGTCCTTGTGTAAAGATTTGTCCTGCCCAAGCAATTAATGATTTTGGGGTAATTGATAGTCTTTGCTATGGTTGCGGACGCTGTTTGCCAATCTGTCCTGAAAATTTAATTTTAACTCGTTCTTATGTGTCTACTCCCCAGACTGTGATTCCTTGGATTGAGGAAATGGGGATTGATGCCATTGAAATTCATACTCAAGCAGGGCATTTTGAGCAGTTCCATAGGCTATGGCAAACAATTTATCCTGTGGTTAAGCAGTTAAAGGTGCTAGCCATTAGTTGTTCTGATGCACCTGATGTAATTCAGTATATGCGATCGCTGTATGCATTGATCGCTCCTTTGCCTTGTCCTTTGATTTGGCAAACCGATGGTCGTCCCATGAGTGGCGATATCGGTGCGGGAACAACCCACGCTGCGGTGAAATTTGCTAAAAAAATAATTGGTGCTAATTTACCAGGATATGTGCAGCTTGCAGGAGGGACAAATGGTTACACTATAACTAAGCTCAAGTCCGCAGGAATGCTCAAAAAACCGCAAAATAAGATAAATAGTGATGGTATTAATAACAAAAAAGTTTCTGGGGTTGCTTATGGCAGCTATGCTCGCTCTTTAATTCTACCAACTTTAGAACAGCTAGAAATGTTAGGTCATGAGGTAAATTCTCCAACCAAGATATTGGAAAACAACCCTCAATTATTGCAGCAAGCAGTGAAGCAGGCACATAGTTTAGTTACCCAAATAAAAACTCAAGTTCCTCAAACAATCTCTCGCTAAACCAGGGAATAGCCATAACTGTTTTTGAGTTATTGATTTACAAAATTATCAATCAACGATTGTTTAATGAAGAATGTAAATCGATCGGAAAATACTTTTTTATTTAGTTAAGTTAATACCTAATTAAGAAAATATTTTTGCATCATAACCTTAATTCCTGGTATTTGTTTGGCAGAGGCAAAATATCAACATGGCGATTGGAAAAGCTGGAATTACCCAGCATCCCTTGTCATTAAAACTAGCTTACTTGATAAATCAAATTAATCTGAATGACACAAGAGAAAATAGCATCCCATCGTATGCAAATTACCGATAACCTAGAAAAGTTATTGGCAATATTACCAGAGACAATACTCACCCAAGTTAATAGTCATTCTCAAAAAGATAATCTAATTGAAATCGTGATGGATTTGGGGCGATTACCAGAAGCTCGTTTTCATAATGAGGTCACATATTTAGGAGAATCAACCATCACCAAAGAAGACATCCAACACTGCGTTGAGCGAGTAGGAATGTTTGGTGCTGATAACCGTGCTGGTATTGAAAGAACACTCCATCGCATTAGTGCAATTCGCAATCGCGCAGGAGAAATTATCGGTCTGACTTGTCGTATTGGTCGGGCGGTATTTGGCACTATTGTCATGATTCGTGACTTAGTGGAAACTGGTCAATCAATACTGCTTTTAGGTCGTCCTGGAGTGGGTAAAACCACTGCTTTGCGGGAAATTGCCAGAGTTTTGGCAGACGATTTGAATAAACGTGTTGTCATCATCGATACTTCTAATGAAATTGCAGGAGATGGAGATATTCCTCACCCTGCTATTGGTCGCGCTCGTCGGATGCAGGTAGCTCGTCCTGAGTTGCAACATCAGGTAATGATCGAAGCGGTGGAAAACCATATGCCTGAAGTGATTGTAATTGATGAAATTAGTACCGAGTTAGAAGCCCTCGCAGCCCGTACAATTGCCGAACGAGGTGTCCAATTAGTAGGAACGGCACATGGTAATAGCCTGGCTAACTTAGTGAAAAATCCTACTCTTTCTGATTTGGTAGGAGGTGTTCAAGCAGTTACCTTGGGAGATGATGAAGCCAGACGTAGAAGATCGCAAAAAACCGTTCTAGAGCGCAAAGCACCGCCTACTTTTGCGATCGCTGTAGAAATGCTGGAAAGACAACGCTGGGTAGTTCATGAAGACACCGCAGAAACTATCGATACCTTATTACGAGGTATTGAACCTGCAACTCAGATTCGTACAGTGAATGATAATGGGGAAGTATCGGTCATCCACGAAGAAGCTCAACTTGATGCCAACACTCTAGTAAATCGAAGTATGACTCCTTCTTTGGGTCCTGGAGGTTGGCGAGCATCGGGTAAAATGAACCCTGTTGCCAGTTTTGGTAGTAAGCGCAAAAAAAAGCAAAATCCTCAGTTTGAGCAAATGCTAGAAAGTTCTTGGCAAACTCAAGAACCTCATAGTAACAAGCTGCGGACACCAGGGCCTAATGGGGAAGATTGGCCCGTTTATATCTATCCTTATGGTATCGGTCGCTCTCAGTTAGAGCAGGTAATTGGGGTGTTAGATTTACCTATAATGTTAACCAAAGACTTGGATGGTGCGGATGCCGTCATTGCTTTGCGATCGCAGATTAAACACCATTCTCGTTTGCGACAGTTAGCTAAAAATCACCATTTGCCGATTCATGCAGTTAAATCTAATACTATTCCTCAAATAACCAGGGTTTTACGGCAGTTACTTAACTTAGATGACCCTAATGTACCAGAAGCCACCGATATGCGTCTTTTTACCAAAGCAGGTAATGATGATGAAATCGAAGCGTTAGAAGAAGCAAGACTCGCTGTAGAGCAAATAGTGATTCCTCAAGGACAACCAGTAGAATTACTTCCGCGATCGGCAAAGGTTAGAAAAATGCAACATGAGTTAGTGGAGCATTATCGCTTACAGTCTGATAGCTTCGGCGAGGAACCCAACCGTCGTTTACGAATCTATCCAGCATAAGTAAAGTATGAAGGATAAGGGATGAAGGATGAAGTATCAAAAAACAGGTATTTTTATCTATTATTAGTAGTTAATCATTAGTAGTCGTTTACGAATCTATCCAGCATAAGTAAAGGATGAAGGATAAGGGATGAAGGATCAGGTATCAAAAAACAGGTATTTTTATCTATTATTTAGTAGTTAATTATTAGTAGTTGATATAGTACATTCCTTGTAATTGTTTGTGATTTCTTAGTTCTTCATAATTTATCCTTCATAATTCATCTGAATAAAACAGTCTGACATTATTTTATTTCTTATGAACAAACACGATTTAATTCAGCAATTATCTCTTGTAGAACACGTTGAAGGGGGGTATTTTAGAGAAACTCATCGTTCGGAAGAAACTTTATCTACTAATAGAGAAGGTAAAGACAGAGCTTTATTAACTTCCATTTATTATTTACTAACAGACGATCGATCTATCGATCATTTTCATCGCAATCAGTCGGATATCATGCATTATTTCCATTTTGGCTCTGCTATCACCTATTTAATTATTGAGCCATCAGGAAAGTTGACAAAAGTTAAGTTGGGACTTAATTTTGCTCAAGGAGAAGTTGCACAGTTATTAGTCCCTGGGGGGTTTTGGAAAGCTGCGGTATTGGAAGAAGGCGAATTTGGCTTGATCGGCGAAGCAGTTACTCCTGGTTTTGATTACCGAGATATGGAAATTGCGACAGAGAGTTATTTTCAAAAACAATTTCCCGATTTATGGACAGAATTAGCACCTTATGTTCACTAATTGTAGAGGCAATGGCATTAACCCTGATTCAAATTGTAGTCTCAACATTAGTTATAGCTATACAAGATTAGATTATCGACCTACTCCCCATCTTAAAATGGCGGGGATTCGAGGCTCAAACAGAAATTGCAGTTTTAAACTGACTGACATCTCCTACCCTCAGAGGTAAAGATCAATTTTTTCTCAGGTGTTCAATTGCTACGAATAAAGCATCGAGCATGACCTCAAAACTATCATTAGTAGAGCGGGGTAAAGTTAATAGTCCTGATTGTTCCAAAGTAATAAAACCCACAATTGCTGAATTTGTCATTCTCATAATGTCGATTAATTGGGCTTCGTTAATATCTTCAGACCATAAAAAAGCTTTAAAAAAAGTTTGAGATTCCTTGATTATTAAAGCTGATTCAGGATCTTCTGGTTGTAATTGAAATTGCGTCATCACACGATAAAGACCAGGATGTAACCTTGCAAAATCACGAGTCGCTTGACCTCCTGCTTGTAAAAAAGCGCGGGGATCGTTCAAACCAAAAGTTTTCTGGCTAAAATAGTTGAAAAAACGTCGATAAATAGCTAAAACTACGGCTTTTTTTAATCCTGCATTGCCGTTGAGATGCTTATAAATTGCAGGAGGTTTAATCCCTAATTCTCGCGCTACCCGATTAACACCAAGGGCAGATTCTCCTTCTTTCTCAATACAAGCGATCGCTGCTTCGACGATATCTTGTTGCGTTAAAGAGTTTTCTTTTTTTGGACGACCCATAAACCAATTTAGTTAATACTGTTAACTAAAAGTGAATATAATTAACTTAATTGAATTTATTGTATTAGATCGTGAGAAATGAAGATTATTTTGACCTCTGCTTCGGAACTGGCTCGGATGATTCGTCAGCAAGAAATTTCTGCGGTGGAAGTTTTAGAGGCTTATTTGCAACAAATAGAGCGATATAACAGCCAGATAAATGCCATTGTCACCTTAGATGCTGAAAAAGCCATGCAAAGAGCTAAAACAGCCGATGAAGCTCTAGCTAAAGGTGAAAACTGGGGAGTGTTACATGGTGTTCCCGTTACAATTAAAGATACTTTGGCAACGGCGGGGCTTAAAACCACTGCGGGTTATCCACCATTGAAAGATTATGTTCCCTCGGAAGATGCCACCACTGTAGCTCGTTTAAAAGCAGCAGGAGCAATCATTTTAGGGAAAACCAACTCCGCAGAGCTTGCAGGAGATTATCAAACCAATAATCCTGTTTTCGGACAGACTAATAACTCTTGGAACACAGACTATACAGTAGGGGGTAGTAGCGGCGGATCGGCAAGTGCGATCGCTGCTAGTTTTTCTGCATTAGATATTGGCAGTGATATTGGTGGTTCAATTCGTCAACCAGCGCATTTTTGTGGTGTTTTTGGATTTATGCCGACAGATCGCAGAGTCCCTACTACAGGACACATTCCCGAATTACCAGGAAAAACCAAGCACATTCGCCGTATGCTTAGAGTTGGGCCTTTAGCCCGCTCGGTAAAAGATTTACAACTCTGCTTTACTATCATTACAGGAGCAGATAGCAAACAGCCAGAAATTCCTCCTTTAGCATTAAATCGACCAACAAACAAAAAACTTACCGATCTTAAAATTGCCTGGACTTATGGCTATGATTTTTTACCTGTCAGCCAAGATACCCGCAGTGCAATTAAAAACCTTGTCAACCGTCTATCAGATGCTGGTTGTCAATTAGAAGAATGCCAGCCTCCAGATTTTGATTGGGAAGAAGCTTTAGCCAATTACAGTGTTTGTGCTGGTTATGAATTATTTATCTCTGCTTCTCAATGGAGTATTTTACAGGGAATGTGGCTAGGTGTTGTTACTGAGTTTTATGCCCGTACCCAAACCACTTTTAAATCAGGTACTCCCTTAACCAAAAAAGGAAATCTGACTTTTCCCCCCAGTGTGGCAAAGTACAACACTTTACTCGCCGAACGCGATCGCCAAATTAGCCAAATGGAGCATTTTTTAGAAAGATGGGATGCTTGGATCTGTCCTGTAGCAATAACTCCTGCATTTCCTCATTGTGCGCCTAATCGATTTATAGCTGTTGATGGGGTTAAGTTGCCTTATCTTCTAGCTTCTGGCGGTTACACTATGCCTTTTAACTTGCTGGGTAATCCCGTGGTTGTAATCCCCATCGGAAAAAGCCAAACAGGACTACCCATAGGAGTGCAAATTGTGGGCAAAAGATGGCAAGACATGAACTTATTAGCTGTTGCCAACGAAATCGAACGAGTACTAGATAGCTTTCAATCTCCTTTTGTTCCACAACTAGCGCAATAACTACTTTGTTTTGTTCGTATTTGCCAAAAAGCCTTAGTATCAACTTCTTCACCAAGTTCGAGCTAAACTCTGTAAATAGACTGAAAATTAATAATGTTCTAGAAGCCTTAATTTACTTTATCCATGTGGTGTAGTGCAAGACAATAAGCCATATTTCTGTATTCGATTTTGACCGCATCTTAGAAGCTTTGATCGCAATCTGCAGTAACTGAGCTATGGCAAGGTTTCTCGTCGGATAAACACAAATACATAATTTGCGATTGCTATGATTACTGAAGAAAAATCTACCGACTCAGAATTAGAAGCAACTTTCTCAATCAAGTCTTTAACAAGCAAGTTTAACAGAATTGGTACTCTCCGTCGTCGTTTGCTGTTGAGAATTTTACCAGCAGTATTATTTCCTTTAGCTATAGCTAGTGCGCTCGGATATATTATTACAGAACGTCGAGCCAAAACTGAATTTGTAGAGCAGCTTGAAAATGAATCTCTTTTAGCCAGTAAAACAATTGTAGCTTTTGTAGAAGACTCTTTTAAAAAGATTGATTGGGTTGCTGCTAATCCTGAAGTAATTCAAGCGATGAAAACAGGCAGCGAAGATGCTCAGGAGCAAAAATTAGCAAAACAACCCGTTACCGTTCCAGAGAAAAACTTTGCTAACACCCAACGATTAACAGCCAATGATAGCCTGAATAAATATTTACAACAGATAGTTAAATCCGATCGAATTGTGGCAATCTTGGTGACTGAGAGTACTGGCTTGAATGTTGCTTTTAGTAACTCCACCGCCGATTTTGTCCACAGTGATGAAGATTGGTGGAAAATCACTCAACAAAAAGGACTAGCAATGAATGAACCTGAGTTTGATGAGTCGGCAAATACCAATGTAATTTCTTTCTCTCAAGCAATAAAAGAACCCCAAACTGGAGAATTTCTTGGGGTAATTAAAGCTAGTATTCCAGTAACGAGATTGATTTCCCAACTTAGTGTCTATATCAATACCAGAAACCAGCAATCTTCCCAATTACAAATTGTTGACCCTGACGATAGTTTTGTTCTTTACACCATCGAACACGAAAAATCTACAGTTAATACTCTCGAAGACACTAACAATCAAGATGATGACGACAATGAAGAAGGCAGCCGAGTAATTGGTGGAGAAGCTATTGTAGAAGTCATTGAAACTATGATCAGGGTTGAGGGGAATTCCTTGGCTCTTGAGTTAGAGTTAGAGGAACAGGAAGGTCTTGAAAATTCTTTAACTTTAAAAGAAGCACAACAATTAATTGCCCAACAATCTGGATTTTCCGATGTCATTCTTCATCAAGAAGAAATATTATCTAAAATCAGTACTCTTGTCTCATTCAAATATCAAAACAAAATCTATATTTTGTCCACTGTTCCCGATACTGACTACGTATCAATCAGCAGAGTAGATTATAAGGTGGTAGCAGCAGAAGCCAGGAAATTGCTAATAGTATTTGCTTTAACAGCTATTGTTCTTGGTAGTGCTTCAGTTGGTTTAATTATTCTTCTAGCGCAGCAATTGTCCCAACCTTTGACTAATCTAGCAGAAACAACACAACAGGTAGCAGCAGGAAATCTGGATACTATAGCTAGGATAGAAGGAACTAGAGAAACTAGAACCTTGGCAGATAACTTTAACCAGCTAGTAGATCGAGTTCAAATCTTACTACAGGAACAAAAAAATATTGCAGAACAGCAACGCCAACAAAAAGAACAGCTAGAAGCAGCAATTTATAAACTAATAGATGAAATCTTCGATGCCACAGAAGGGGATTTAACAGTGAGAGCGAGCTTGGATTCGCTGGAACTAAGTGTGGTTGCTGACTTGTTTAATGCGATTGTCAGTAGCTTACGAGAAATTGCCGTTGAAACCAAACACTCAGCTAGACAAGTAGGTTCTTCTTTAAGGAAAAACGAAGCAGCTATTCGTCTTCTAGCAGATCGAGCTACTGGTGAGGCTAGAGAAACTCGTAATACCCTAACTTCTATAGAAAAGATGTCTCAATCAATTCAGGTAGTAGCAGAAAATGCCAGTCAAGCAGAAAAGATTGCGGATGATACTTATGATACTGTTTTGCACAGTGCCAGTGATATGGATTTAACTGTAGACAGTATTTTAACTCTGCGGACTACAGCAGATGAAACAGCTATAAAAATGAAGCGTTTAGCAGAATCTTCGCAGAAAATCTCCCAAGCAGTTTCTTTTATTGAAGAAATAGCCCTAAAAACTAATATCTTAGCCATTAACGCCACCGTTGAAGCGGGGCGATCGGGAGAATATGGGGAAGGTTTCACCATTGTTGCAGAACAAGTCGGTGCATTGGCAGAACAATCGGCAGCAGCAACTAAAGAAATTGCCAACATTGTCTCCACAATCCAATCAGCAACCCTAGAAGTCTCTCAAGCAATGGAATCAGGTACAGCCCAAGT
>NZ_LR213800.1 GCF_900659865.1 Hyella patelloides LEGE 07179 | reverse complement strand
TAGTGGCAAAAAGAAAAAGCCTACTCTAAAGTCTCAAATAATCATCGACCAAAATAGTAAGCAGATTATATGCATTGCTCATGGAAAGGGAAAAGAACACGATTTTAAGTTATTTAAAAATAGTAAACCTCATCTAAGACAAGAGATAAAAGTTCTTGGAGATCAAGGTTATCAAGGAATAGCTAAAATCCACAAACTGAGTCAGACACCTCATAAAAAGCCCAAAAAAAGTAAATTGTTGAAAAAACCAAAAGAAGAAAATCGACAATTAGCTTCAGAAAGAATAGTGATTGAACATATTTACCGACATCTCAAAGTGTTTAGGATTTTATCAGAGCGATATCGTAACCGAAGAAAAAGATTTGGCTTGCGCTTTAATTTAATTGCTGCTATCTATAACTACGAACTTCGTTTGAACTCAACTATATAGCGATCGCTACTTTTGCAAGAGGTCTATTTTAGATATTTTGTTTGACTATAATTAATATTTTATCAATGATCAAAAAAAATTACATAGTTTTTAGTCTATGCTTTAGCTGCTTCTGGTCTAAAAATTATCATCGTCGCACTCTATAATCTTATAAGGAAAGACTACTTGCGATCGCTTATAGCTATTAACAAGACTTGCATAGTGAGAGCAATTTTATCCACCACGCTTGCCTTATTCCACTATACCAGAAGTAATCCCATCATTCTGTAGAATGCAAGTGGGTTCTAGAGTTATAAAAAATAGTGTACTAATACTGTACCCATAGCATAATACAATAAGTATTTTTGGGCACATTTATAGGAATTCAACTATTTTATGATAAACCAGTCTGTCGCATTAGATTAAACCTTATATGGCGATCGCTATAAGCAAAACTGCCACTTTTTTTGAAGCAAAGAGATGGAATTCCTTCGCTCAAATTTTGACTAACGCTCAGGGCAGACTTCGTTGTCAAACGATGAAGTAATCTTTGACAATTGCCAAATTATGGGAGCAAGAACACTTTGTCTATCACCGTTACATCAACTTCAGAACCAACTACCTTCAATTTGACGGATGCAACCATTGCAGATATTGAGCAAGCGTTTGAATTTGGGGCATTAACTTCAGAAGGATTAGCTCAACTTTACCTCAACCGTATTGAAGCCTATGAACCAATACTCAACTCTATTATCGAACTCAATCCCAATCTTTTAGAGCAAGCCAGAGAAATAGATGTCCAACGTCGTCAGGGAAATTTAACCAGTGCCCTAGCAGGGATTCCAGTTCTGTTAAAAGACAACATCGACACGGCAGATTTACCGACAACCGCAGGTTCTCTAGCATTAGAAGGGTCGATTCCCCCCGATGATGCTTTTATCACCGCAGAACTTCAAGATGCGGGTGCGCTAATTTTGGGCAAGGCAAGCTTAACCGAATTTGCCAACTTCCTTACTAGTGGTATGCCCAATGGCTATAGTTCCCTTAATGGCTTTACCTATAATCCTTATAATCCCACTCCCGAAACTGATGGAGAACCAATTCTAGACACTGGTGGTTCTAGTAGTGGTCCTGCCGTGGCAGTTGCTGCAAGTCTAGTTCCCGTATCGATAGGCACAGAAACATCTGGTTCTATTCTCAGCCCTGGTAACCGTAATTCGGTTGTGGGTATCAAACCAACAGTCGGTTTAGTTAGCCGTGATGGGATTATTCCCATTGCTGAAAGCCAAGATACGGCAGGTCCTTTTGGTCGTACTGTTGCCGATGCAGCAACTTTATTAGGAGAGTTGACTGGAGTAGATCCCAGCGATGAGGCAACCGCTGCTAGTGAAGGACAGTCTTTTACTGACTATACTCAATTTCTCGATCCAGATGCTCTCGATGGAGCTAGAATTGGCGTTCCTAAAGCATATTGGGCAGGTCTTTCAGAAGACCAAGTTGCATTGATAAACGATACCATCTCTACTCTTGAAAGTCAGGGAGCGACAATTATATATGAAGAGATTCCTAGTACCCAAGAGTTATTTGAGTTTGATTCTTCTGTACTTTTTTATGAGTTTAAAAGAGACCTCAATAGGTATCTAGATAGCTTGGGTGATGATGCTCCTGTAGAAACATTGGCAGAGGTTATTGCTTTTAATCAAGCCAATCCCGAAGAAGCTCTAAGATACGGACAAACTCGTGCTTTAGCCGCACAAGAAATCGACCTAGTAGAAGATAGACCACAGTATTTAGAAGATCGAGCAACAGATTTACGTCTGTCAAGAGAGGAAGGCATTGATGCTTACCTCGAACAGCACGATCTCGATACAATTTTGTTTCCCGAAAATCGTGGTGCTAGTATAGCTGCTAAAGCAGGATACCCTAGCGTTATCGTTCCTGGTGGCTATCTTCCTGATGGTGCGCCTTTTGGAGTAACTTTTTCAGGGACTGCCTTCAGCGAACCAGAACTGATCGCACTTGCTTATTCATACGAGCAAGCCAGCGAACTTCGCGTTTCTCCCGAAAGTACGCTTCCCTTAGAAGGAGAGTCTTTTGAGTATCTTACCGAGGTAATTGTCACTGGAGATACTGAAAATAATGAGATTGCTCCAGAGTTAGTTGCCGACTTTGATGGTAATGGGGATTTTATTTTTGCAGGGGCTGGAGACGATCTGGTTGATACTTCCCAAGCTTTGACAGGAGAAAATCGGCTCTATGGTGGTGCTGGGGATGATGAGCTAATTGTGGGCTTGAGCGATCGCGTTTTTGGCGACGCAGGAGACGATCTCCTCGATGCTTCGGTGGGTAGAGGGCAAAATCGGCTCTACGGTGGTGCTGGCAATGATGATTTCTTCCTCGGTAGTAGCGATCGCGCTTTTGGTGGTCAGGGTTCCGATCGATTTTTTGTTATTACTGGCGGTGACAACCTCGTTTCTGGTGGTCAAGGAGCCGACCAATTCTGGATTGCTAACGCCCAATTACCCGACGCTGTCAATACCATTACCGACTTTGAAATCGGCAAAGATGTTATTGGTATTGGTGGATTCGATTTTAGTTTTGCCGATCTCAGCCTAACTCAACAAAATGACAACACCTTAATTTCTACGGTTACTCAAGACTTGGCAATTTTAGATGGAATTCAAGCAGAGACTTTAAGCGAAAGTGATTTTGTTTTGGCATAAGTTGAGTAAGTATATATCAAGAAAGTGCGATCGCAGCCTGAGTATCGACGATCGCGAGACATTTTTAGCATTTTTAGCAGGAGTGAATTAATAGTGTCCATTAGAGTTTCCCCCCTTTCAGAACCAACAACATTCAATTTAGTTGAAGCGACAATCGACGATATCGATCTAGCGTTTGAATTTGGAGCGTTAACTGCCAAAGAATTAGTACAACTTTATCTCAATCGTATTGAAGCATACGATGATTCCGATCCCGCAATTAATTCAATTATTAATCTCAATCCCCACGCCTTAGAAACTGCTAAAAAAGTAGATCGGCAACGTTTTGCGGGAAAAGACCTAGGAACGCTGGCAGGCATACCCGTGATCCTCAAAGATAACTACGATGCATCGGATGTTCAAACTACCGCTGGCGCGATCGCCCTAGAAGATTTTATTCCTGAAGAAGATGCCTTTCAGGTAGCTCAATTGCGAGATGAGGGAGCGATTATTTTGGCAAAGGCAAACTTGTCAGAATTCGCCTTTTCGTTCGAGACAACTAGTTCTCTGGGAGGCACTACCCTCAATCCTTACGACCCAGAGCGTAATGCTGGCGGTTCGAGTGGTGGTACGGGAGCTGCGATCGCTGCTAATTTTGGTACGATTGGTACGGGAACGGATACAGGTGGTTCGATTCGTATTCCCTCAACTTTCAACAGCTTGGTGGGGATTCGACCGACAATCGGTCTTACTAGTCGTTCGGGCATTATTCCCCTGGCTTTGACTCAGGACGTTGGAGGGCCAATAACCCGCACAGTTACAGATGGTGCCCTGACTTTAGATGCTCTGGCTGGCTTCGATCCAGAAGATCCTATAACCGCGTCTAGTATCGGTCAAATTCCCGAAAGCTACACCAATTTTCTCGATTCCGATGCCCTCGATGGAGCTAGAATTGGTGTCGTGCGGGAGTTGTTTGGCTCTGACGACGACCCCAGAACAGCAGCAACCAACGCCGTCGTTGATAACGCGATCGCCGAAATCGAAGCTTTAGGAGCAACGGCGATCGATGTTGAGATTCCCAACCTGGATGAGATTTTAGAATTCCCTAGTTTAAGTACTTTGGAGTTTAAACGGGATCTCAATAATTACTTAGCAGAGCGAGACGCACCGATTGCCGACTTAGAAGCTCTAATCGAAAGTGGTGAATACTTAGAAGATTTTGAAAATGCCTACATCGCGAGAAATGAGATAGATTTGAGCGATCCAGAAACTGCTGCTGAGTATCAAGAAATTCTCACCGAACGACCTGCATTAACCCAAAGTTCTTTATTGGAAGTCTTAGACGGTCAAAATCTCGATGCTTTGATTTATCCAACCGCTGAGAGTCCACCTAACTTATTTGATGAATCTACAGGTGCGGGTTCGGCAAATCGTTTAAGTCCTTTTTCGGGATTTCCAGCCATTAGTGTACCAGCAGGATTTACTGAAGATGGTCTTCCTGTAGGAATTGAATTTCTCGGTCGAGCTTTTAGCGAACCAACCTTGATTGGCTTGACCTACTCATTCGAGCAGGGAACTCAATTTCGGATGCCTCCTGAGAGTACGCCGTCATTAGAAGGAGAATCATTTGAATATTTAACTCAAGTAGCCGTTTATGGAGATCCTGAAAATAATGAGATTGCTCCAGAGTTAGTTGCCGACTTTGATGGTAATAAAGATTTGATTTTTGCAGGGGCTGGAGACGATCTGATTGATACTTCCCAAGCTTTGACAGGAGAAAATCGGCTCTATGGTGGTGCAGGGGATGATGAGCTAATTGTGGGCTTGGGCGATCGCGCTTTTGGCGACACGGGAGACGATCTTCTTGATGCTTCGGTGGGTAGAGGGCAAAATCGGCTCTACGGTGGTGCTGGCAATGATGATTTCTTCCTCGGCAGTGGCGATCGCGCTTGGGGCGGTCAGGGAGACGATCGATTTTTTGCAATCTCTGGCGGTGACAACCATCTTTCTGGTGGTATGGGCGCAGACCAATTCTGGATTGCTAATGCCCAATTACCCGAGGCGGTCAATACCATTACCGATTTTGAAATCGGAGAAGATGTTATTGGTATTGGTGGATTCGATTTGAGTTTTGCCGCTCTCAGCCTAACTCAACAAAATGACAACACCTTAATTTCTACGGTCACTCAAGACTTGGCGGTTTTGGTCGGAATTCAAGCAGAGACTTTAGGGGAAAGCGATTTTGTTTTAGTGTAACCGAGCCAAGCTAGTAGTCAACCAAATTAATTATGACAATCAAGGTGAGGATTTTGCTTAATTCTCCTTATGAGTTGTTTTTTTAGGGACAACTTAAGAAAAGTGATGCTTTAGAACACTCTCACCGAGAGCGATCGCTCTCGGTGATTACCTGGCTACATTCGGTGATGTTGCAGAAGTACTTAATCTAAAGATTCAAAAGCAACTCCTTGATTATCAAAGATATTAGAAAAGTCAGGATTATTTTCTATCGATTCAGTTTCTCCTGGTCCAGCAAACAGAAAAGTATTGTTTTGATTGTTTTGAAAGCGGTTAAATTCTGTCCCTAATCCTGAACCTGCTCCACGGACATAGAAGGCTAAACCTTCTTCGGTAAATTCTTCCGCAAAGTTTTCGTTAATACTTTGCCTTTCTTGTTCTCCTACAAACACGAAAGTACCAGGGGTGAGGTTACTCTGAAAACGAAATTGAGGGATTAAACCTTCTTCTGGGGTTGCACTAGCAGTAAATGCGGGAGTGATTGAACCGTCTTCTTGTACGCCCTCTAGTTCAAAAATTTCGTTGAGGTTAGGATCGGCTTCGATAGCTTCTCTTTCTCCTTCACGGACAAAGATATAGGTTCCCGTATCAAAGTTTGTATTGCGGAAGCGGAATAGTTCAATAGTATTTTGTTCTTCTTCCTCTACTACTAATTGACCCCGAATTGCACCTGCGGGAAACTCTTCAGTATGAACGTTCCAGTAAAGGTCGAGATCTTCTCCTGCTTCGGCATCACGAATCTCTGAGACAAATTCGCTAAGGTCAGTACTGGAAGGGTCTGTTTCTTCCCAAACACCAGTTAAAGTTACCGAACCATCATCATTAGCCGTAACGGTTAAATCTTCATCTTGATTGCCCTGAATATCTAAAACATCACCCAATTCTGGTGTCACAGTATCAAATAAAGAGAAGACAATATCCCCATTTTCACCTCTGGGTGCGTTGTGAATATGCAAGCGAGTGACATCATCGCTAGTGTCTTCAGTCTGCGCACCTCCTTCAATTAAGCCATTGGCACCAAAATCTAAACCAGAAACAGTCAAGCTATATTCTAAGCTGTCACCAGTATCGTTAAGAGTGAGCGTAGAAGTTCCTGTGGCATCCTCATCTCCTGCTTCTACTTCTTGTTCCCCATCTAGAGTAGAAGTAATATTTACAGGTTCTTCAATAACTTCTTCCTCTACTACTAATTGACCCCGAATGGCACCTGCGGGAAACTCTTCGGTATGAACATTCCAGTAAAGGTCGAGGTCTTCTCCTGCTTCGGTATCACGGATCTCGGAGACAAATTCGCCAAGGTCAGTACTAGAAGGGTCTGTTCCTTCCCAAACACCAGTTAAAGTAACTGAACCATCATCATTAGCCGTAACTGTTAAATCTTCATCTTGGTTTCCTGGGATCTCTAAAACATTCCCTAAGTCATCGGGTGTCACAGTATCAAAGAGAGAAAAGACAATATCACCATTTTCACCTCTGGGTGCGTTATGAATATGCAAACGAGTAACATCATCGCTAGTATCTTCAGTCTGCGCACCTCCTTCAATTAAGCCATTGGCACCAAAATCCAAACCAGTGACGGTTAAGCTATATTCTAAGCTGTTTCCAGTATCGTTAAGAGTGAGAGTAGAAGTTCCTGTGGCATCCTCATCTCCTGCTTCTACTTCTTGTTCCCCATCTAGAGTAGAGGTAATAAATACAGGTTCTTCAATAACTTCTTCCTCTACTACTAATTGACCCCGAATGGCACCTGCGGGAAACTCTTCGGTATGAACGTTCCAATAAAGATCGAGGTCTTCTTCTGCTTCGGCATCACGAATCTCTGAGACAAATTCACCAAGGTCAGTACTGGAGGGGTCTGTTCCTTCCCAAAAACCAGTAAGAGTTACTGAACCATCATCATTAGCCGTAACTGTTAAATCTTCATCTTGATTGCCCTGAATATCTAAAACATCACCCAATTCTGGTGTCACAGTATCAAATAAAGAGAAGACAATATCCCCATTTTCACCTCTGGGTGCGTTGTGAATATGCAAACGAGTAACATCATCGCTAGTGTCTTCTGTTTGCGCACCTCCTTCAATTAAGCCACTAGCACCAAAATCCAAACCAGTGACGGTTAAGCTATATTCTAAGCTGTTTCCAGTATCGTTAAGAGTGAGAGTAGAAGTTCCTGTGGCATCCTCATCTCCTGCTCCAACTTCTTGTTCCCCATCTAGAGTAGAGGTAATAGATACAGGGTCATCTACTACGGAAACAGTAACGCGAGCTACTTGATAACCATCAGCAGTAAAGTCAGCATTATTGAAAGCTGCGGGTGCGCCTTCTGTAGTGCCATCTTCACTCAAAATTCTGCCATCTTCAATAAAGCCAGGATGAGGTGTGACTACTCCATTTTCATCTTCCCCTGTATTTAATTCTGCTTGAGAGAAGAATGCAGTATTCTCTGCTAACTCGTCATTAACTTCGGTTCCTCCATCAAGAACTTGACTTCCTGCAACAATAAAATCAGCACCGATAAAGTTTCCTTCCTCATCAAATAAGGAATGAGCCATAGGATTCCCATTAGAAACAAAGGCATCGTTGGAGGGAATAATCATCGAAGCATAACTAAAAAACTGGTTAGTATCGTCATTGCTATCGAGAGTAAAGGTTTCTGTTACCGTTTCTCCAGGGTCAATAGGTCCTTCAATACCTTCTCCTCCTGTGATAGTGCCATCAAGAGTTCCGTCTCCACTGATAGCAAACTCTTCAGACAAAGCAGCAGTCTCACCATCTTCGACTAAGCTTTCTAAACCAGGAGAAATCGGTCTACCACGGTCATAAGTATCAAAATCGCCATCATGAAAACCAACCCAGAAAGGAGTTAAAAAGGTTCCCGCTTCTGGTGCTAAGTTTTCAATAGTTACTCTTACTTCTAGAGGTTCTGGTTCGGGAGGATTATCTTCTTCATTATTCACTACCAGTTGTCCGCGAATTGCGCCCCCTGGAAACTCTTCTGTATGGACATTCCAGTAAAAATTCAAATCTTCGTCTTCTGCTTCTGCACCTTCTCTAATTTCGGGAACAAATTCGCTTAAAGCAGTACTAGCAGGGTCAGTTTCTTCCCAAGCACCAGTTAAAGTTACTGAACCATCATCATTAGCAGTAACTGTTAAATCTTCATCTTGGTTTCCTGGAATTTCTAAAACGTTACCTAATTCTGGTGCGACAGTATCAAATAAGGAAAAGACAATATCGCCGTTTTCTCCTCTGGGTGCGTTATGAATATGCAAGCGAGTAACATCATCGCTAGTTTCTTCGGTTTGCGCTCCTCCTTCAATTAAACCATTGGCACCAAAATCTAAACCATTGACGGTTAAGCTGTATTCTAATGCATTACCCGCATTGTTAAGAGTAAGAGTAGAATTTCCTGTGGCATCCTCATCTCCTGCTTCTACTTCTTGCTCTCCATCTAAAGTAGAAGTAATAGTTACAGGAGCTGCAAGAGGAAGGGGTGGTTCTTCGCTACGCTCATCAAGAGATACTGTAATACGCGCTACTTGATAACCCTCAGCAGTAAAGTCAGCATTGTTAAAAGCTGCGGGTGCGCCTTCTGTAGTACCATCTTCACTCAGAATTCTGCCATCTTCAATAAAGCCAGGATGAGGTGTGACTACTCCATTTTCATCTTCCCCTGTATTTAATTCTGCTTGAGAGAAGAATGCAGTATTCTCTGCTAACTCATCGTTGACTTCTGTTCCTCCGTCGAGGACACTGCTACCTGCAACAATAAAATCAGTACCGATAAAGTTTCCTTCTTCATCAAAAATCTGAAATGCAGAAGGATTGCCATTGGAAATAAAGGCATCATTGGAGGGAATAATCATCGAAGCATAGCTAAAAAACTGGTTAGTATCTGCTTCGCTATCAAGAATAAAAGTTTCTGTTATCGTTTCTCCAGGGTCAATAGGCCCTTCAATACCTTCTCCTCCTGCGATAGTGCCATCGATAGTTCCGTCTCCACTGACAGCAAACTCTTCAGACAAAGCAGCAGTCTCGCCATCTTCAACTAAGCTTTCTAAACCAGGAGAAATCGGTCTACCACGGTCATAAGTATCAAAATCGCCATCATGAAAACCCACCCAGAAAGGAGTTAAAAAAGTTCCTGCTTCTGGTGCTAAGTTTTCAATAGTTACTCTTACTTGAGTTTCAGCCATTTATTAAGTTACCTCTTAATTATTTTTATATAGGGTAAAAACACCTTAAGCACTGCTTGATAGTGATATAGTTCCCATAATTAATTACATATTTACCAGAATGACAAAAAGAAATCCCGATATGTCTAGCTAGCTTTTGTAGCATATTATATTATGCTTTAAATAAATAAATTTTGCCTGAGAAATAACTGAAATGACGCTTACACTTAATGAATTTATACAAATTTATACATTTTAGGAACAGCCCTTTCAAGGTGTATCTTTTTAGGTCTTAATGTTGTTAAACATCGGTAAAAGGATGAGGGATAAGGGATGAAAGATGAGCGGTTAGACCCCACATCTGACGTGGCGTATTCTGGGGAAACCCCAGAATCGGATACTGTTGGCGAATTCAAAAAACACCCCTTTAAGCGATCGCTATCTACCTAAAAATTTAATAATCTTGCCTGAATACCAATAATCTAAAATAAACTCCGAAAGGTTGAGGTGAGCTGATGTGTTTACATCCTGAATCGATACCTCCCGTTCCAGAAGTTACAACAAGAGTAGCTAAAGCAGCGTTTCCCAAGGGCAATAGATATATGCGTTTGAGAGATGAACTAGGAGTGTTCTACAACGATGAAGATTTTGCCAAACTATATCCAGACAAAGGACAGTCAGCATATATAACTTTTATCAATCGGATTTAGTATAATAAACCAAGAATTATATTTGTAATACTATAGATGATCTCGACCCAACAGCCTCAGCCTGAAAAGGACAATCAAAGACCGAACGCGATTGTAAATATTGGAGTCTTATTATGTTGTTTAATTACGGGATGTTCGCATTCAGCTCGATGGTTATTTGCAAGTGCATCGGGAAATTTTTTGAGCGACCCCTGTTCTAGTGGATTTGCCATGAATCGTTATTTAGAAAGCGGAGGAGAACTAGTTGAAATTCTGGACGAAGAAGTGGTGCAACCGAGCGGGGTCACACCGATCCAGGGAACGCTGACCAAGACAAACGAACGGCTATTCTTGTCGCCAGTTTGCGCTGAAGCAATATTTTTCAGTATGTTCGATTTAGAACAAGCTGCCGCTCTCAAACTCGAACAGAAAGCGAAAATCATCGATTTTCTAGCCAAGTACAACACTAAAGACGAATTTGATATATATGGAAAAACCCCGCTACTAAACTCGATTTCTTTAGAAGATCGAGAAATGGTTGAGCTATTGATCGATAAAGGAACCAATATCGATACCATAAATGGTTATGGTATTGATGCTTTATATCAGGCAATCTATATAAATAGCCTTGATATAGTTAAACTACTGATTGAGCGCGGAGTTGAAATTGACCTCCAAAACAGTTGGGAAACGACTGCTCTACATGAAGCTGCACGTAACTACAATATTAGAGCAGAAATAGTCAAGCTATTGCTCGATAGAGGAGTTGAGATTAATGCCATAGATAATGTAGGAAAAACTCCCCTACATTATGCTGTTATAAGATATGCTGATTCGCCTTTAGATGTGGTCGAGCTATTACTCCAGCGAGGGGCTAATGTTAATGCTAAAGACAATGAGAAGCAGACTCCTTTACTGACAGCAGTTTACAATCGAAATCGAAAACTAGTAAAGCTATTAATAGATAATGGCGCAGACCCCACATATCTAGATTATCAGTACATTGAAAATAACTTTGACTTTAACAGAGGAAGATTAAAAGTAATCAAAGAGTTTTTAGAAGAAGATTTCACCCTAGCTAATACGACTGCTGTAGAAAATAACCGAAGACTATTACAGACGGCGATCGATCAAAATCAATATGAAACAGTTAAAACACTAATTGATAATGGTGCAGATATCAATGCTCGTGATCTTAAAGGTAATACTCCTTTAATCTATGCAATTAGAAAAAAAGATTTTGAAATAGTCAAGCTGCTGCTAGAAAATGGCGTAAATATAAATGCTCCTGTAGATCGATATGGTTCGACTGCTATGCACTACGTATTTCATAGCGAGTACGATTTAGACCTAGCCCAGCTTTTAATCGATAATGGTGGAGATATTAATGTCAAAGATTACGGCTTAAATACTCCTTTATTTAGAGCCTATAACGAAGAATTAGCCTTATTCATGATTAAAAACGATGCTGATGTCAACGTGAAGAATGACGACGAGGACACGCCACTGCACTTAGCCAAAAAGGTTGAAGTTATGAAGGTGCTAATCGATAATGGAGCTAATGTTAATGCTCAAAACAAAGATGAGGATACCCCCTTACACGATGCCTATCGTCTAGCAACAGTACAGTTACTAATTAACAATGGAGCAGATGCCAATGCTCGGCAGCGTAACGGCAGAACACCCTTGTTTTATAAAAACGAGGAAGCGACTCAAGTATTGATTGACAGTGGGGCAGATGTTAATGCTACAGATGATTACGGTCAATCTGCACTACACTTTGCCAGAGGTAGTGCAATAGCTAAAGTATTAATTGACAATGGAGCTGAAGTAAATCTTCAAAACCGAGATGGAAATACTCCCCTATTTTACGAAAAAAAGATAGATATATTGAAAGTATTAATTGACAATGGAGCCGATGTTAATCTCAAAAATCAGGACGGAGAAACTCCTCTAGATGTTGCTAAATCTAAAGGATACAGAGAGGCAGTAAAATTTTTGATCGATCGCGGTGCTAAATAAGTACCTAGGCAAAATTAATTTCACACACCATTATTACTAGACAAGCCATCAGGACTACTAAGTACCTGGGCAAAATTAATTTCGCAAACCCTGATTGTTTGATAAGTCTTTGAAGCTGTTATGTGTGTAATTTAATTTGCATACCTACCTTATTTGTGTAATTAAATTTATATGACTACTTACTGCACTTTTCAAGCATAGTAGACCATTTAACATATCCAATCACTTAAGCAACTTAGAGCTTAGAGGAGGGCGTGTCTTTTGAGGTCTCCTCAAAAGTTTATACCGCCCATCTCCGAACTAACTAATCAAAAGCGGAACGGACATCTCACGGGCTTGAGGCAACCTTATGCGCGACGGCTTCGCTAGTCCTTTAGGGAAGCGGTATCCTTTAGGGCAAGCCATGTGTTCTCGTCTATCCAACTGAAAACGGCTGTAAACTTCCCTTGGAGACTTCGCACATTCGAGGACTTACCGAACGCTGACCAAGGCAGGAGAAAGAGTAGTACTAAGTCACTTATGGCTTCTATATTGGAATTACTAGAATAATTCATTTCCACTTGTCAATTACCTAAATTACGCAAAAATGCAGCAAAAGCTCTGCTATACTTGCCTCTAGTACGCTGTTTAAGCTCTTCGGGTGTAAAGTATTCGGGCCAGTGACTTTCACTATAATCTGGGGTTACACCTTGTAACTCATTTAGCCAAGACTCGTCTGATTCATAATTGTATTCAATTAAGTCTTTGGCGATCGCCTGTTTGCCATGAATCTGGAGTTGTCCTGCTACTCGTGGAAGATGGTTACGCCATTTACCGACACTGCTAGAAGCTACAGGACGAATACCACGCAGCGCGTCAAGAGAACGTTGAGAAGGCTGTGCCAACTCATGATAGCGACTAAAAGAAGCTCGTTTTGTTAAAAAAGGCATTCGCTGCATCAAATATGCCTGAACTTCGTCGGGTTTTTGTACCAAATCTTCATAGCGAACTGTAATAAATCGTGGATGATTTTGTAACTTGCACCCATAAGGAGTGTATGCTTTCCAATAGCGCAGACTTGCCCAGTAGCGATCGGGATCTTTGCGATGTTTACTGACGATTGTATCGCGAGGATCTCGCAGCATATAGATTACATAAAAATTTGGCAACAGATGCAATATGGGTTCTGCAACCAGAATATCGCGAGGACGCTTAGTTAAAAAGATTTCAGCTTGGCGAGTTGGACGAGTATAAATACTATCTTCGTGTTCTGTGTAAAGATCGATGGCAAAACAAGCGAT
This sequence comes from Hyella patelloides LEGE 07179, assembly GCF_900659865.1. Classification (GTDB taxonomy): domain Bacteria; phylum Cyanobacteriota; class Cyanobacteriia; order Cyanobacteriales; family Xenococcaceae; genus Hyella; species Hyella patelloides. Next base: position 23,705 of record NZ_LR213800.1, on the reverse strand, counting down.
CGCCATTTCTGCCATGAGTGTCGTACCAGTACGGGGTCCGCATCCCACAATATGTATTCTGATTTTTGCTTTATTCTGTGACAAAATCATCCTTAATCCAGGCTGATATTTTTTTTGTAATCGCTTTGTTACCTTCTTGATTCTAAAATCGAAAGGTCAAGGAAAAGATAGCTATTTCCACAAACCAGATTGGAAACCAGCCAAGGATAGGTGTCCATTTGAAAATTTTAATAAATGAATCAGAATCTCTTAGTCAGTATTATCATCAACAACTATAATTACGGCTCTTTTATTGCTGAGGCGATTGACAGTGCCTTAAACCAAACTTATTCACCCATAGAAGTTATTGTGGTTGATGATGGTTCTACAGACAATTCGCGAGAAATTATCGCCAGCTATGGAGATAAAATTATCCCTGTACTCAAAAAAAATGGTGGACAAGCCTCAGCTTATAATGCAGGGGTTGCTGCAACTTCGGGAGAAATTATCTGCTTTCTTGATTCTGACGATTTTTTTCTTCCTGAAAAAGTCGCTCTTGTGGTCAAAGTGTTTCAGGCAAACTCAGAGATTGGCTGGTGTTTCAATACAGTAAAATTAATTGACGACAAAACAAATCAAGAACTAGGGCTGACTCGCCAGAGTGGTGTCGGCAAATGTGACTTTCGCGACTCAGTTATAAATGGAACTTCCCTTTATGTTCCTCCTTCTTCTGGTTTATGCTTTCGGCGCAGTCTCTTGGCGCAAATTCTTCCGATACCAGAGGTATTCATCAACGGTGCGGATGGTTATCCGATGAAAGCTGCTCCCGTTCTTAGTCCTGGCTTTATGTTTGAGCAAGCTTTAACTATTATGCGGGTGCATGGTGATAATAATTCTACCTATCGACAGGATAGACCACAATTACAAACCAAAAATATCTTAACTGCCTATTTTTTAAGAGCTAAATTTCCTCAATTAGCAAAAGTATGCAATCGGATGTTTGCCAAAGGTTTAAGTGCTTACTGGAAATACAAGGTAATTTACGTTCGTTACGGTGTTCCTTATCAAGGACATCGAAAGTCGATCGCCGATTATTTTACTCTTCTATCTTTACTGGAAAAAATTGAGATTATTCTCCGAGCTATTTACTATAGTTTTCCTCAAAAAGCGACCAATTCCATCAATCTAGCCCTCAAATGAATACGATGGTCGCCTATTCCAAATATTTACTTTGCTGAATCAGTAATTAGTTTACCCATTTATTGACAGCTAAAGTTCTAACATCGAATTGAAACGTTCAGAATTCCATTTTAATATTTAATATGTCAAATTTTACCGTATCTAATGTTAATGATTCTGGTGCAGGTTCATTCCGTAAAGCTATTATTGGAGCGAATCAGTCTTCGGGTTTGGATGAGATTGTTTTCGACCTTCCTGGGACAGAACCTCAGACAATTCAAGCCCTTTCACCTTTACCAGATATTACCGATTACGTCATCATCGATGGGACTACTCAGTCAGGTTATGCTGGTTCGCCAATCATTGAGTTAAATGGCGCAAATGCGGGGGCTAATGCCAATGGGTTAACTCTTACAGCCGATGCTGATGGTAGCACAATTCGAGGATTAGCCATTAATAGCTTCAGTGGTTCGGGAATTGTTCTTGATGGTTCCGACTCCAATGAAATTATGGGGAATTACATCGGCACTGATACCACAGGTGTCATCGATCTTGGTAATCAAGGTAATGGCATTAGCCTCGAAAACGGAGCTTCCGATAATCTAATTGGTGGGACTAGTGGCGCGAACCTGGCTACCAATACTTCTGATGCTATTAGCCTAAGTAGCGACGGTAATCTCATTGTAGGCAATGATGGTGATGGCATAGTACTTAGTGGTCAGGGAACTCGGCGTAATCAGATTGAAGGAAATTATGTCGGCACGGATATTAATGGTACTTCTGCTTTAGGTAACGATAAAGGTATTTCCCTCAGTGAAAAAGCTTCGCGGAATACGATCGCTGAAAACCTTGTTTCGGGTAATCAAGATAACGGAATCGAAATGAGTGACAAAGGCACAAAACGTAATCAGATTACAGGAAACTATATTGGCACTGATGCAACTGGTACTAATGCTCTAGGGAACGAAAATGAAGGCGTAAAGATCGAGGACGGAGCTACTAACAATATAGTTGGTACGGGAAATTCGCGCGATCGCAACATTATTTCAGGAAATGTCGGTAATGCTCTTGGTCTAAGCGATCGAGGCACCAAAGGCAATCGAGTTGAAGGTAATTATATCGGTACAGATATCAATGGTACTAAAGCGATAGGAAATGATGCTGGTGTGTCTATTGATGATGGTAGTTCGGAAAATATTATCGCTGGGAATCTCATTTCAGGCAATATAGATGATGGCATACCCATAGCCGATGAAGGAACAATCGATAATGTAGTGGTAAGCAACTATATCGGTACAGATGTTACTGGTACTAAAGCCATTGCTAATGGCGATGACGGTTTGGCGATCGATGATGAGGCTGGTCGTAGCTTCGTTGTGGGCAATGTTATCTCTGGCAATTTCAGCGATGGTGTAGAGATTCAGGCTGCTGGTGCTACAGAAATTTTGCTAGCGGGTAACTATATCGGTACAGATGCTAGTGGTACTATGCCCCTTGGCAACGGGACTGATGGCGTTGATATCGATGCTGGAGCTTCTGATAATCTTGTTACTCGTAACGCGATCGCCAACAATGGCGAGACTGGGATTGAATTTAACGATGAAGGCACGACTAACAACATAATTACCTCCAACTATATCGGCACTGACGCAACTGGGACACTTGATTTTGGTAATGTCGAAGACGGTATCTTTGTGTTTGAAGGTGCTTCGGGAAATATTATTGGTGGTACAGATTCAGTAGATCCTATCCCAGACACTTTTGAAAATAACGAGATGTGGTCAAAGACTGAAAAACTACTGACAGAGAATGCTCGCGCTCTGATCGGCAATGACTCATTAATCGACGAAGGCAACTTGATTCGCAATAATGGTGGGGCTGGTGTTTTAGTTGCTAGTACTGAAACTACTAGCACTTCTATTTCGGGTAATTCCATCGCTAATAATGGTGGACTGGGTATCGATCTGAGTAATAACTTCAATACTAATAACGGTGTTACTGCTAACGACAGTGGAGACAGCGACACGGGAGCAAATAACCTGCAAAATACCCCAGTAATTGACTCGGTAGTCAGTAATACCGATGGTACAGAGTTCCTTGGAACAATTAACAGTTTGCCTGACACTACTTACCGCATCGAGTTTTTCTCTAGCGGTACTGCCGATCCATCTGGTTTTGGTGAAGGTCAAACTTTCCAAGGAGAAGTTGAGGTTGAGACTGACAGTGATGGTAACGCCAACTTTGAGTATGTCGCCGATAATAGCATTCCCAGAACTCAGGTAGTGAGCGCGACAGCTACTAATACAGAAACTAGTGATACCTCAGAATTCGCTGAATCTTTGCCTGTTGCTTAAGCTTTTGGGGATTGAGTAATACTCAAGGTTAATTGATGTCAATTATGGCTCAATCCCTTACACTGAAGCTGTCAGGTTGGGTTGATTGATAGTAAAATTTGACGGGAGAAAAGACTTTTGGTTAAATTCCACAATGAGTATTAACGGTGTAAATTAAGGACTCTTCATTAAGAAAAGCTCTTTGAGTAGACATCAAGTATACCCTTAAGATCGGAGCATTTGTGTCTGCTCTAGAATTGCGATCTCGCTGAAGACGAGGCACTGGGCGAACAGCAGAGAGGGCTAAGAACGCGATCGCCATACTGTTCAAAAACTGTCAAAATTTTGCTCTTGAGTTGATGGTAAAGCAACCGTTAGTTAGTATCATTATTAATAATTACAATTACGATCGCTTTGTTTCTCAAGCGATTGATAGTGCTTTAAATCAAACTTACTCTTCTCTAGAAGTTATTGTTGTAGATGACGGTTCTACCGATAATTCCCAGAAGATTATTGGCAACTATGGCAACAGCATAATTCCCGTGTTCAAAGAAAATGGAGATCATGCTTCTACCTTTAATGCAGGATTTTTGGCTTCTTCTGGAGAGATTATTTGTTGTTTGGATGCAGACGATCGTTTTCTTCCCGAAAAGGTGACTCAAGTTGTTGAGGTTTTTGCTTCCCATCTAGAAATTGGCTGGTGTTTTCACCCGCTCAAATTAGTTAACACTAACAACAAAGAAGTTTTAGGAGTTACTCGCGCCTTTCCCCAACTCAATGAAGATATTTCGACTTCCTGCGATTTTCGGACACAGCTAAGATTAGGTAAGCTTTCTTTTTATCCACCTTCAACTTCTGCTCTCTGTTTTCGGCGCAGTCTTTTAAAACAAATTTTACCTATGCCAGAGATTCTTAGGCAAGCTGCGGATCGTTACTTAACCTATGGTACTCTGTTTCTCAGTCCAGGCTTTTTTCTAGATCGAGAGTTAACAATTCAGGGAATACACAGTACTAATGATGGTACTCTCCAACAAGGGCAAAAATTTAGACAGAAGAAAGCTCGTAATCAAGTAGTCGCAGCTTATTTACTACGGTCAAAATTTCCTGAATTAGTTAAGTTTACTAATCGCTTATTTGCTAGAGGTTTTAGTTATTACCTATTTGATGGCATTAAACAGGGAGAAGAAAAGAAATTAATTGATGATTATTATAAATCTGCCACTTTATCAACAAAATTAACTATTCTTTTAATTGCAATTTATCATAGTCGCCCTTGGAAAAAAGTTCAATTGTATAAAAGTGCCACTATTGAATAAAAATAAATTAAACAGATGTTTTATAGCTAATAATATTCAAGAAAAAATCAACTTTATTAACCAAATAATATTACCTTAATCTAGATTTTTTATTGTTAGATGAATACTAAACCAAGTGAGATATTTTGGAACATTGTTGATTGGTATCAAAATGCTAGGTTCAGAGGAGAAATACCTTTTTGGATTGTTTATGCGATCGCCGTTTATCTGCCTTTTGAAGAATTGATTTTAAAATTGATTCCTGCGCCTTCAATTATTATTCTTTTTCTAAGATTTTTGCACGAATTAGTACTTTATTATTTATGGGGCAGAGTTTTTTATAAGCGTTTGCTTAGAGGCGATCGCTTAATTAAATCTTCCATTGAGTTAGCTTTTATTTGTTTTGTATTCTGGGCAATAATTTTATTACTTATTCACCAAGCATCTATTTTTAGTGGACTTGATAATTTACGAACTTTAATTAGATATTTTGCTGTTTATTATATTATAGTCGATCTCAACTTATCTAAAAAGCAAATCAATCTGCTGCTAAAAACTATTTTAGTTTTAGGGTTAATTCAAGGATATTTAGTTACTATTCAATATTTTGCTCCTCCTAGTTTTAATAATTTGTTTGTTCCTCAAGATGTAAATTTAGAAACGGGAGGAATAGCAATTCAAAAAAGTTCTGAAGTATCTAGTGGTAGTTTGAAAACTGGTGCGGTCAATGGCACTTTTGCCAATACAGCGAATACTTCTGCTTTTTTACTAATTTGCTTTATTATCATAATAGTTTTAAAACTTCAAAATAATAGTTATCATGATTTATTTTTATCAAAAAACTTATTCAATTTTGTTGTCATGTATTTTGCTTTGTTCGCTACGTATAAGCGAATTGCTCTTTTATTTGGTATGATTATTCCTGTAATAATTCTATTTATTTATCGGAAAAGACTTTGGGCAGGCAAAGTAATTTGGTTTTATCTATTTAGTTTATTTCTTTTAATCTTTGCTTCTTTATTTTTCTTAAATGTGGACACTTCAATAGATAGCTGGGCAATTAGAAAAGGAGGAAATATTGATTTATTAGGTTATTTTGGGCAGCTTTTTTCCGCTGAATATTGGCAAAAAGGAACACGACAATGGATTATCAAAACTATTGTAGGTGGAACTATTGGTACGGGTAACTGGTTTGGTTTTAGTTCAGAAGCAAATGAAGCAGTTAATACTTTAACTGAGCTTCTTCCTGCTCAAAAAAGTATAATTTTAGAAAGAAAGTTTTGGTTTGAAGACGTTTATTGGGGAGCAATGTTGCTTTATTATGGAATTCCAGGAGTTGCTTTATTCGGCTATATATTTCAAAGCTTATATAAAACTGCTCAATGGTTGATTAATCATTGTTTAGAACGCCAATTGCGATCGCTGGGAATAGTATTTTGCACCTTAAGTATCATTACTATTTTTTATGGTTTTGTCGAACGCATCTTTGAAATGAAATGCTTTTCTTTTTATTTATGGCTTTTAGCGGGGATTGTCGTTAATGTTTATTCTCGTTACTGGCAACAATCTGAAAGAATAGATTAAAAGTAGTTACCAATTATCGGCTTATCGGTTCAATTAATAAATTGCTGTAGTTAGAGTTTGAAAAAATTTTTATAGAATTAAAATTATTCTTTAGCTAAGTTTTAATATGGATTCACAATTTACTCTGTTTCTGGTTGCATCTATCGCCCTAATTATGACACCAGGTCAAGATACCATTTACGTTATTACTCGCGGAATTGGGCAAGGTAAAGTTGCAGGAGTGATTTCGGCTCTAGGAGTTAATTTAGGAGTTATAATTCATACACTCTTCGCGGTTTTGGGATTATCAGCTATTCTGCAATCATCTGCTTTGGCATTTACCGTTATCAAGATGGTTGGAGCAGTTTATTTAATCTATTTAGGAATCAAAACAGTTCTCAACAAAAAAGAATTTTTCCTGCAACCTAACAGACAAAAAGCATCGCGATTAATGCTACTGTGGCAAGGTTTCGTAACAAATGTGCTTAATCCTAAAGTCGCCTTATTTTTCCTGGCATTTTTGCCACAGTTTGTCGATCCCAGCCTTGGTAATGTACCTTGGCAAATGTTTTTGATGGGATTGTGTTTTGCTTTACTTGGGGTTGTGTGGTTGAGTTGCGTCGGGTATTTTGCAGGAAGCATGGGTAGTTGGATTGGGCGTAGTGCCACAGCTTCCAGTATTCTGCGTTGGATTACAAGCAGTGTTTTGATTGGTTTGGGAATTAAATTAGCATTGCCTGAGCGTCGTTAATTATCATTTTATTTTGTTAAATGTGGAAGTTATACGAAATCCGATTATCTAAACATCCTATAAAAATAGATCGTAGAGACGTGATATATCGCGTCTCTACAAGGTTTTATTGTTTCATCGATAAGTATTCTATGTAAATAGGATTTGGTATTAAGCGAGTCTACTAATTATTTGTAGGATGGTTATAGATTAAACTATGTTTTTGGAAATCAACGAAAACTTTTTTTGCATACATTAGATCGCAATATAGTGATTAAAAGATATTTGGGCGATCTTTATACTGGAAACAGCTTCAATAACCGAAAAAAGTATTTCTTATTTCAGATGTTTAAAACTTCTACTAACTCTATTTCTTGGTTAAATTTCTTTGTCTTAACCAGCTTGTTACTAATAAGTGGTTGTAGTGGGCAAAAAAATCTCGGAAAAAAATCAGCATCAGCACAACCATCCACGGTGAAGGCTTCACTTTCATCTGTTTCTCGTCCCCTCTCAGAAAATTATGCCTGCTTTAATGTCAATTCCTTAATGGTAAAATCCTGGTCTAACCCAGAGTTTCAACAAGCAGTTAGGCAAGTAAATCCGCAGTTATTAAGAATACCAGGAGGAACAGAATCTAATTATTGGGATTGGCAAAAAGGAGGATTAGTAGGAAATGTCAGGGAAGCCATGGCTGGCTATCCGATTCAGTTTAGAAACAAAGATCTTAAATACAATGCCAGCAAATTAGAAGATATACAAGGGGGAATCAAAGAAACTAATACCGATCCCATTTTTGTTTTAAATATGGCTACTTCTAGTTTGGAATCGCAATTAGAAATGTTGCGAAGGGCAAGAGATTTAGGAATGCCAGTGAAATACATTGAGCTAGGTAACGAATTTTACTTTGATGTGCCTAACTATAAGCGAGTTTTTCCCACTTCGGCAGATTATGCTCAAACTGCTAGTGAGTGGATAGTTGCAATCAAACAAGAATTTCCCGCAGCAGAAATTGCCTTAGTAGGAGTCGCGCCCAAACCAAAAGATTCGATCCGCGAACAAAACTGGCAAAAAAGTCTTCTTAATTCAGCTATGTATCAAGCAGATGCCGTTACCCTTCATCTCTATAACGGACATGGCTTAAAATCTCCCATAGACTCCAACTCCACCTATCCTTTTTTTACCTCCGAAGAAGTTCCACTAATTTTGGGACAACCTTTTAGAAGTTGGCAAAAACTGCAAAATAATGACCAGTTAAAGTTAATTCCAGACAATAAGCAAATATGGATGACAGAATACAATTTATTTGAAAATGTATTTGGCAAAAAAAATCGGGACAAACAACAAAGGGTGATGGGTAGTTGGACTCATGGGCTTTACGCGCTGACAATGAGTTTACTTTTTCTCGAAGATTCCCGAATTGCGATCGCTTGCAACCATGTATTAACGGGAAATTCTCGATTTGCTGCTATTTTTGCAAATAAGGCAAGCTTTCTTAATCCTAGTGATGAAAATTTTGAGGTTCAAGCTAAAAGCCTTTCTGCTACTGGCTCAACTCTGAGTTTGCTGGGGGAGGCAACTTTAGGCATGACAAAGGCGCAGAAAATTGATTTTTCTCCTGAATTTACCTTAGTCGGTCATAAAAACTTTGAATATCCTGCTTTGTATGGCTGGATGTTTAACAATGGCAAACACTCACGAGCGATTATCGCCAACTTATCTAATCGAAATATCTCTGTTAATTTAGAGCAGCTTTTTTCGGCTTCGGTTAGCTATCAACAACTTTCGGCAGAGCCACAAACTTTAATTACGGGAAAAGAAGTTATCAAAAGCAAAAGTGACACTGTTTCACCCGAAATTATGTTACCTGCTTATTCAGTGACCAAATTAGATTCTCTGCCATCATTCTGAATCGATTATACTGCCAGTCGCGGGGTACAACTGATTAAATAAGATGATAAATAGAAGCGTTCGATGTATCCAAGACTTGTGGCAAACTTTGTTCGCCAAAGAGCAACAAAGCAGTCTGAAGAAACGTTTAGTCAAAGGTGCAGCAGGTACTTTGGGTCTGAGAATTGCTGCTACTGGCTTAAATTTTCTGACGAGTATTTTGCTGGCTCGCCTGCTCGGAGCATCGGGTTTTGGAGTTTATACTTACGCTTTTACCTGGACTCAATTGCTGAGCTTGGGAGCGACTTTAGGACTCGATAAATTAATCGTTCGTGAAGTTGCTGTCTATAAAACTAAGTCATCCTGGAATTTGATGCGCGGTCTGCTAAATTGGGCTAATCAGATAGCATTGATTACATCTGTGGTGTTGATTTTGGTGGCTATAGGTGTAGCTTGGAGCTTGAATGTGGGAGCTAATTCCGAGCAGTTTTTGGCTTTCTGTTTGGCTATGCTGATAATTCCTATCGACACCCTGAGAAACCTGCGACTAGCAGCGATGAGAGGACTAAATAAGATTGTGATGGGACTTGTGCCAGAGTTGCTCATTGCTCCTGCATTACTAATCGTCTTGGTAGGATGTGGGTATCTTTTTTTAGGAGAAGATTTAAATGCTCCTTGGGTGATACTCATAAGGTTGGTAATTACTCTGATTACCTTGGCTATCGGCATGAAATTGCTTTACCGAATTTTACCTGATGAAGTTAAAAAAGCCACAGCTAAATATCAAGCTAAAACTTGGCTGAACAGTGCTTTACCTTTTATGTTCATGGGCAGTATGTATCTGATTAAATCGCGCACTGATATTTTAATGCTAGGAGCTATTCAAGGAGCAGAAGTAGTAGGGATTTATTTTGCTGTCAGTCGAGGAGCGCAGCTAATTGACTTTGTGACTAATGCTGCTAATACAGTTCTCGCCCCAAACATTGCTAGTCTTTATGCTGAAGGAAAAACGGAAAAAATACAAAGAATTTTGACTAAAAGTTCCCGTACTGTATTGTTGACTTCTTTACCAATCATTATCGGTCTAATGGTATTTGGCTATTGGTATTTATCGTTGTTTGGTAGTGAGTTTACCCAAGGACAAAATGCTTTGATCGTTCTTTGTGTGGGACAGTTAGTCAATGTGGCGACAGGTTCGGCTGGTCTATTGCTTAGTATGACTGGACACGAACGCTATACGCTGATTAGTCGCTGTGGTAGTACCCTGTTGAATGTGGTTTTAAACGCTTTGTTAATTCCTCGATGGGGATTGTCAGGAGCAGCGATCGCTACAGTTGGCAGCACAGTGTTATTAAATGTTGAGAATACTATTGTGGTACGCAAAAAGCTTGGCATTCATTGTACTGTCTTCGGAAAATTGCTCTAATTAATTTACTCTCAATTTAGCCTAACCTCTTGTTCTAAGTAGTTAATATATTTTTGCTTTTTTGCTTTAATTTATTGCACTCAATTCATTATAGTTTTTGTCCTTTGTTTGCGAATATATTACTTCCTTTTTTCAGGGTAATTTTTTAAATAAAAATTGCGGTAATTTGTGACCGTTGATACATAGTGCAATTAATTTTTCGAGATTAATATTTTCTTCAGTATTTACACTGAAAATAATCGGGTTTTTTATCGAGTTTGTTACTTTTATTTCAGTATTATTAACTAGAAACCAATTATATTATCTTTTTCATTCCAAGTTACTCGGCTAGAGAATTTTTATTTAGTTGAAATTCTCTGACGATTGTTGTTGCTTACATTTAATTTAATGAAGAATAAATTACTAATATTAGGAACAAGAGGTATCCCAGCAGGACATGGTGGATTTGAAACTTTTGCAGAACGTTTAGCTCTCTATCTTGTGAAAAGGGGATGGGATATAACAGTCTACTGCCAAGTTAATTGTCAAAAAATAGTTCAAAAAAAATGGAAAAATATTAATTTAGTTTATATTCCCAGCAAAGACGATAGTGCTTTAGATTCAATTATCTTTGATTATAAATCCACGATTCATGCTCTTAAAAAAGAGGGTTTAATTCTTGTACTTGGCTATAATACTGCTTGTTTTTCTTTTTTATATTGGCTAAAAAAACGAGCAAGTATCATGAATATGGATGGCATGGAATGGTGGCGAAGTAAATGGAATTTTTGGCAAAAAAAATGGCTGTTTTTTAATGAGCGTTGTGGGACTTTTTTTAGCAATCATTTAGTTGCCGATCATCCTCAAATTAAAAAACACCTGATCGATCAAGTATCTCCCAGCAAAGTTAAAGTTATTCCCTATGCAACAGAAAAAGTTACTGAAGTAGATCGAAGCTGGTTAAAACCCTATCAACTTTCGCCAAATCAATATCTTTTAGTTATTGCCAGACCAGAACCAGAAAATTCTATCCTCGAAATTGTTTCTGCCTTTTCTCAACGTAAATGGGGAATGAAATTAGTGGTTTTGGGACGCTATTTACCCCAAAGAATTCCTTATCATCGAAAAGTGATGCAAGCAGCTAGTGACGAGGTTATTTTTACTGGGGCTATTTATGAAAAAGAAATAGTTGATACATTAAGATTTTTCACTCGTCTCTATATCCACGGACACACAGTAGGTGGCACTAATCCATCTCTTGTCGAAGCTTTAGCTGCTGGCTCTCCTGTTCTGGCTCAAGATAATGCTTTCAATCGCTGGGTTGCTGGCGATCGCGCTCATTATTTCAAAAATCAAGCTCATTGTCTGCAAAAACTTAAACAGTTACTTGATAATACTGATGAACTGAAAAAAATGAAAATATTTAGTACCATCAGATATGAGGAACAATTCTCAGACAACGGAGATGTTAAAGCCTACGAAGAGTTGTTGTCAGCTTACATAACCAAAGAAAAAATTCTAACAATGGCTTCAAAATCTAACATAAAAGGAGAATAATGCTTAATGATATGACCTGATGATTAATCTTCTTATAGTCGAAGACCAAAAGACAATATTACAACTACTCAAAATTTATTTAGAGCAAGAATCAGATTTAAAGATTGTAGCGATCGCTAATGATGGTCAAGTAGCGATTGACAAAGTGGATAGGTTTCGACCAGATGTAGTCTTAATGGACGTGGAAATGCCAGGAATAGACGGAATTACCGCTACTCGAATCATTTCTGAACGCTATCCAGAAGTCAAGGTCTTAATTTTAAGTACCCATGATGAAGACCAAATCCTGAATCAGGCTTTGCAAGCTGGTGCCAAAGGATATATTCTCAAGACTACTCCTGCTGAGGAACTAATTAAATTTATCCGCTCTGTTTATAAGGGACATTTGCAAATCGGCTCTGGTTTGGTGCAGAAATTAGTACCAGAAGAGCATCCTATTCCTGGTGAGCAAAAGCATCCTATTCCTGATAAGCAGAAGTTTCCAGTTCGCCCACCCTCAAAATCTTTCTATTTGTCATTAGGAATTTTACTCAACTTTGTTGTTTGGTTATTAGTGGTGGTTTATTGGAGAATAGCTCCGCTCAAATACACCAGCGAATGGGGAATCAAAATGTTGCAAACAGGAGCAGGAGTTGAACTAAATTTACCTAATATTGGTAATGCCTCATCTGGTTCTGACTCTGCTAAAAGTCGCCAAGATACTAGAACAGATTATATCTATATTGCTAGCGATCGTAGTCTTTTGGAGCAAGCTGCCGAAAAACTAGATATGTCTGCGGGAGATTTTGGCGCACCAGAAATGATCGTTGAGGAAGATGGTAGTATTATTTCTTTGACAGTTGAGGGAGATAACCCCCTACAGGCACAACAAAAAGCTTATATTTTTCAAGAAGTTCTAACTCAAAAAATTGAAAATTTGCGACAGGCTGAAATAAAACGCCAAGAACAACATACTCAAGTTATCCTAGAAGCAGCCCGCCAAAAGCTAGATTCAGCCCAAGAAGAACTTTCGACATATCAAGTTTCTTCTTCTTTGAGTTCTGATGAGCAGATTAGACAATTAGCCAGTAATTTAGAAGATTTATATCGCCAACAGGCAGAATTATCAGCCCAAGAGCAAGGTTTAAATAATCTTTCCCAAAAATTAGGACAAGAATTAAATTTATCTTCGGCAGAAGCTACTGCTGCTTATCAATTACTAGAAGATGATGTTTATCAACAACAACAAGCGCAATATGCTCAAGCTAGGACTGAACTAGCTAATTTATTATCTCGCTTTACTGCGGAAAATCCTTCAGTAGTTAATAAGCAAGCAGAGTTAGAAGAAGCAACTCTAGCCCTGCAACAAAGGGCTACTTTTCTGCTGAATAGAGCGGTAAGTAGACAAGAATTAGAGCGGATTACATATCTTACTCTCGATCCTAAAGTAAAAACAGTGCGGGAAGAGGTCTTCAAGGATTTAATTTCTAACGACGCAGAAGGGCAAAAATTAGCAGCACAAATTCAGGAGTTAGAAAAACAGAGGTCGAAATTAGAAAATCGTCAAAGAAATATTGCTCAAGAAAAGCTAACAAAGGATAACTTTCAACGCAATCTACAAGTAGCAGAAGCAATTTTTGCGACAACTTTAGCTGAATTAGATTTAGGTAAAGAAAATGTCTATTCCCTCTATCCTCCTATTCAGTTAGTTAAAGAGCCAAGCTTACCCAAAGAAAATCAACCAACTAGTCCCAATCTTCGCACGCTTTTTTTAGCAGGTGTGGCAGGTTCTTTTCTGGTTACTACTGGTTTGATGTTGCGCTGGTTTGAACGACAGCCTTCTTCTCTGAGAACGCCTATGTCAACAACACCACTGCCGTCATCTTCTATTGACTTTAAAACAGATAAATTTAGATAGAGGGGAAATGGATCGATTTGTTTCTGTAATTATTCCAGTTTTTAATGATGCAGAGCGTCTCAAAATCTGTTTGGCAGCTTTAGAGAAGCAAACTTATCCTCAAGATTGTTATGAAACGATCGCGGTGGATAATGGTAGTGATGAGAGTCTCGAAAATATAGTCAAACAATTTCCTCAAGCAAAATTAGCTTACTGTGGCGAGCCTGGTTCTTATACCGCTCGTAATCATGGTGTTTCTTTGGCTAGGGGGGAAATACTCGCTTTTACTGATTCTGATTGTATCCCTGCACCTGATTGGCTGATGACAGGGGTAAAACGGCTTGTAACCACGGTTAATTGTGGGTTAGTGGCTGGGAAAATTGAGATTTTTTTTCAAATCAGCGATCGCCCTAAAGCCATTGAACTTTACGACAGCGTTACCTTTTTTAATCAAAAACAATATATTGAAGAACAAAAATATGGCGCAACAGCTAATATCTTTACCTACAAATCAGTGTTAGATCGGGTGGGTTTATTTAATTCCCAGCTAAAATCTGGAGGAGATCGAGAGTGGGGACAAAGAGTTTTCGCTCAGGGATATTCCTTGGTTTATGCAGATGAAACTCTTGTTGCTCATCCTGCTAGATATTCGTTCGGACAAATGTATCGCAAAATTGCTCGCGTTAGGGGAGTAGGTTACGAACAAGCAAGAGCCACTCAACCACTATTGGTATATTTACTGACAACTTTATCCCATTTAAAACCGCCATTGCGTTCTACTATAGCAATCCTCAATCAATTGTCTCAAGAAGATAGGTTGAAAAATACGCTTCAAGCAACTCAAGTTATCTCGATTATTTTCGCTATGCATTATCTGGGATTTTTTGCCCAGACATATCGCGATCGCTGATCGGTAATTAGTAATCAGTTTATAACTGTAGAGCTTATCGAAGAATTAGCACCCATCCCTACTCTCAGCGATTGGTTACGATAAGTTCAACCTCAAATTCGGATGTCTTCTCCAGGTAAAATCCTCATGAAACGCTAATCGAGATTTCCGCGATCGCTCTCCGCCGAACAAAGAGCGATCTCCCTCACTGTGTTTCTTTAATTGACTATATATTCAATTAGTTTAGACTAAACTCCAGTTCAAAGTAATTCAGACAAAAACTTACAACAAATGTTGGTAGATATTTCATCTCGCTATTAATAGGATGAAGTCTATAAGCGCGGAGTGGGATCGGTAAGCAACTAAAATAGCGTTTAACCTGGAGTAATTATCTATGCCTGTCCAAGCCCTTAATGAAGTTCGAGAGATTCAAAATTCTCAAGCTATAACCACAAAACAAATAGTTCTCGAAGTCCAAAACTGTTATCAGGTTGATATGGATCGTGTACTGTGGGTTCTCGCAGCAGCTAAATACGGACGAAAGAGCAAACGAGAATTAACTAAGACGGAAAAAGAGATATTTTGTCTTGCTTGTAGTATCTATTCCGATTTAGAAAAAAGTTTTATCAGAGAGTATAGAAGAAGAATTACTAGAGAGGAATTAAATGTCTATATTGAAATTCTTAATGACACCAACATTAATTTAAATCAGAGAAACTTAGCAACTAAATATCGCAATAAATTAAAACGAGAAATTACTAAAACCTCTTCTAAAATTATACGGGAAAAATTAAATACTAAGCTCAGAATTGCCACCATCAGTGTCAAAGTATTTGATGATAGAACTTCCTGGTCGAGATTAAAAAATTTATTAGTTAACCCTATTTTGAATTTAGACTCAAATACTCTGATAACACCATCCATGATTATGACACTTTTAAGCTACAGATATCCTTTAATTGAAAATTAACCAAATAATGATGATACAAAAATTAGAATTCATAGTTATAGTAAAACTCAATAACCTCCTTGAAGAACCCCAAGTCAAAAGTATTTTTCAATCTCGGGGATTAACCGAAACCACACTCAGTAAAGGTCAGATAAAAGTTTGGTTTTTTCAAGGTAGTTACTCAGATTTTAATTCAACAAAATCTTGGTTAGAATCTGAGGAAATTAGTCAATATTTAAACTTGATTGAAATTGGATTAGCTCCTGACTTTGAAATAGAAACCAGTGCTGAACCAGAGTTATTTATAGAGAAAAATTATCAAGCATTTTTGCAAAATTTGACCAAAAAATTTAATTCATAATGAGGAGTATCTTATCGTGTTTGATTTAACTAGACAATATCTTCGGAAGCTCGGCTTACCTGGAGAAGATAAAAGGGATTTACCTTCATCTGAGTTAGTTTTTGCTGATGGAGCTAATTTTCGGATCGAGATCCCCACTGTCAATACTCTTGAAGCTGCTACAGCTTTACTTCAAGAAGCTGAATTTTTGGGAATTACCATCAATCGCATCACAGAAACTTACGGAATTTTTCGACACACTCGCAGGGAAATTCAGGATTGGGTCAATTTATGCCAAGATTATGGATGTCAACTGATTATGTCTCCTGGTCCCCGTGCCACCTATGATACCAGTGCTACAGTACAATCGTCTCAAGGTATGCGGATTGGCTATCGACTCCGTGGACAAGAACAATTGATCAGAGCCATCGAAGATGTCAAACGTGGTGTTGAATTGGGTGTTAAAGGTTTTCTCATTTATGATGAGGGAATGCTATGGTTAGTCAATCAGATGCGTCAAGATGGGGAATTGGCTCCTGACATCTCATTTAAAGTTTCCGCCCATTGTGGTTACGCTAATCCCATTTCAATTAAGCTTATGGCTCAAATGGGTGCTAATAGCGTAAATCCCGTCAGAGATTTACAGTTGCCGATGATCGCAGCTATCCGAGAAGCAATATCTATCCCTCTTGATTGCCATACTGATAATCCCCCTGCCTCTGGTGGCTTTATTCGTTCTTATGAAGCTCCTGAAATAGTCCGCATTGCTGCACCAGTTTATCTCAAAACGGGAAATTCCGTGATTAGTTCTCATGGCCAGTTAACTTCCGTTGAAGATGGTAGGCAGATGGCTAGGCAGGCATCAATTACAGTTGAAATGGTCAAACGTTATCATCCCGAAGCTATCCAATCCGAACGCAAGATTAATTTTGAGATCGAGCGAAGCACATCAAAATTGAAACTGGCTCAAAATCTAAGGAGCTAAAAATGAAATCTATGTCAGCAGAAAAAGATGGACAGAGTTTCGCTCTCTTTTGGACTATTCTCAGTGGAAGCATCATTTGGTTTCTGCCTGCTCCTCTCGGCATTGAAGAACAAGCTTGGCACTTACTCGCTATCTTTGTTGCTACTATTATCGGTTTCATTACAAAACCTTTACCTATGGGAGCAGTGGCTTTGATTGCCCTTACTGCTTTAATTATTAGTAAAACCCTCACTCTAGCTGAAGGATTAAGTGGTTTTAGTCATCCTACTTCGTGGTTGACATTTAGTTCTTTTTTGATTGCCAGAGGTTTTATTAAAACTGGTTTGGCTGCTCGTCTTGCCTATCTTTTTATTAGAGTTCTGGGTCAAAATACTCTTCTGCTCAGTTACGGATTGTTAGCTACAGATTTGGTATTAGCTCCAGGTATGCCCAGTGGTAATGCTAGAGCAGGAGGGGTTATTTTCCCTCTGGTTAAGTCCCTGGCTCAAATCTACAAAAGTGAGCCTCACGATGGTTCTTCTCGTCGAATCGGTAGTTTTCTGATGCTCACTTCCTTTCAAGGAACTCAAATCACTACCGCTTTATTCTTTACCGCTATGGTTGCAAATCCCTTAATGGCGAGTCTAGCTGGAGAAATGGTCGGCTTTGAGTTTACTTGGATTACTTGGGCTTTAGCTGCTCTAGTACCAGGTATGATTAGTTTGTTGCTGATGCCTTTGATTATTTATTTTTACTATCCACCAGAAGTTAAACATACTCCCGAAGCTCCCGATCTAGCAAGACAAAAGCTGAATCAAATGGGCAGAATTAGTAGATCGGAATGGTTAATGGGAGGAACTTTTTTGCTACTACTGTTGCTTTGGATTTTCGGAGATTACTTGGGAGGAATCAAAAGTACGACTACCGCTCTATTGGGAGTCGCTCTTTTAGTGGCTGCTCGTGTTTTGAGTTGGGATGAGATTATCGCTGAAAAAAAAGCTTGGAATATTCTGCTCTGGTTTTCTGTCTTATTGATGATGGCTTCCTTTCTTAATGAGTTTGGTTTAATTGCTTGGGTGAGTCAGCAAATAGGAGGCGTTATCGACGGTTTCCCTTGGCAACCAGCTTTTTTCTTGTTAAGCGTAGTTTATTTTTATAACGGCTATTTCTTTGCCAGTAAAGCAGCCAGAGCCAGTGCCATGTATGCTCCCTTTCTTTCGGTTGCTCTTGTCATAGGGACACCGCCGATTTATGCAGCATTAGTTTTAGCTTTCTTGCTCAATCTGTCTGGATGTCTGACCCATTACGGAACTGCTGTTGCACCCATCTATTTTGGTTCTGGATACATTGAGGTTCGTATTTGGTGGAAGCTAGGATTTATTTTAAGTTTAGTTTACTTCCCTATTTGGCTTGTTGTTGGAGGCTTATGGTGGCAAGTTTTAGGCTTGATTTAGTTCGATTCTAAATATGCAAAATCATAACCAGTTCCCGATCTTTCTCCAGGTTCTACTCTGACTAAAACGCCTCTGGCAAGACGATCTCCATTTTGCATGAAGCGAATCGATTCAGATGAGCCTTGAGCTACAAATTCGGGGTTATCAATAACTTTTTGTATTTGCTGGCGACTACTATCAGTTGATTGTAAAGCTTGGATAATTACTTGAGTTGCATCATAAGCCATCGCCGTGCGCCAACTTCCCGTTTCCTTCCAGAGTTTCTGAGCATTTTCAACAAAAGAACTATTCTCAGAAGATTTTGGATACCAAGCTACAGGTAAAACTAGACCGTTAACACTCATTTGCCCTTGTTTTAAGGTATTATATTTAAATACAGTGTGACTACCAAATAAGGGTAATTGTTGTTGGTTTGCTCTAGCTACTTCAATGGCTTGATCCAAATAGCGTAATGATGGTGCTAGCACCAGAGCGTCCGCACCATTACTGATGGCTTGAGGAGGGACTTTGGTGGGATTAAAATCCATTGCCGAAAAATTGCATTTTACTCCATTGACTACTCCTCCATACTGATAAACTGCCCAGGTCAAATCGTTCTTAAAAGAAACACTCGCTTTAGCTTGCTCGTCTGCACAGATAGTGATATTGGTTTTGCGAGCTGTGTTAACTATATAACCAGCCAGTTTATCGGCTAAAGCTCTAGTACTTGGAGTGGTACGATATATGTAGTTCCCTATTTCTGTCAAAGATTTAGCTGAACTGGTGGGAGTGATCATGACTAATCCACCCTCCTGATAAATAGGAGCAGCAGCTATGGAAGAATCACTAGCATTGTGTCCCACTACGGCGATAATTTCTTCCTCTTGGACAAATTTAGTGGCAATTTCTTGAGCTAATTCAGGATTATTATTATCATTAGCAATAATTACCTTGAGCAATCGATTTTTATTTTCCTGATTTGAGTTAAATTGATTTTGTGCTTGAGCAACGCCACGCAGAATTTCTTGAGCCACATTCAAGTTTCCGCCAATGGGAACGCTAACAGCAATTGTTACTTCATTCCCTTGAACTACAGCCTTACTATTGTTGAGGTAAATTAATGTCTCTGGATCGTTGGAATCATTTTCCAACGATATCATGAATTTGGCTTGAGCTTGCTTGTAGTTTTCACGAGAATAAGCTCTGATTCCTTCCAATTTATTGATATTGTTCTTTGCTGCAATCAAAACCTGATTTCCTTGGCTCCATAATTCTTCTACTTTTGCTTCAGAATTTATCGATGATGTTTTGGTTGTGGTTTTTTGCTTGTCAATCCCAAGTCGAGCAGCAAAAGTATTTTTTTCGACTCTGACAAATGCTATGGTTATACCTGCAATTCCAACGATCAAAAATAAGAACAAAATCAGAATTATTCTTTTATTTTCTATTTTTTGGTTCGACATAAAACGATTTTTCTGTTGATTCAATAAGTCACTTCCCAGCCTATCAAAATTATTGGGCTAGGTTAAACTGAGCGGTATTTTCAGGAGAGCAAACTCGTACTCAACAATTAGCGTTGCTGAATAGACAGTGGATTTATCGTACAACGAAGAGTAAAGAAAAACTCATTCAGCAAAGCCAGTTAAACGACAAATTTCTGCTGCGTAAGCACTTGCTGTTTCACGCCATGATTGCCCTCTTGCTTCAGTGGGCGGAGATGGGCTTTTCTGGAGTCGTTCTAGTAGTTTTTTCGCTGCCATTTGAGGATTAGTCGCAGTAATAGGAATAACTGCATTCTCTCCAACTTCACAACTCGCCTGATTTGTTTGACTGACGACGATCCAACGATTCATCGCAGCAGCTTCGGCAATCGGTAAACCAAAACCCTCATTTTCTGAGAGAAAAACTATTGCGGTTGCTTGGCGATACCACTGGGCTAAAGCGCGATCGCTAACATAACCCTGATAGTGAACCCAATGCTTATTTTTAATCGATTCTAAAAAGGCTTCTCCACTGGCTTGAGTCGTAGTGTTGATTCCTCCTAGTAAATGTAACTCCCAGGGTTCATGACTAATTTCTCTGAGGGCTGAAACTAAGGCTACTGCTTCTGGCAAACGTTTCGCAGCAGGATCGATTCTACCGACGGATAAGAGAAAAGGTGAATTAGGTGCAGGGATTGTCATAGGGGCTAAATCGCTCAATTGAGAGTCATTTCCATTTGCGATCGCTTTTAGCTTTAACTTTAACTGAGGATCGGGGCGAAAATGGCATAGATCCTGTTTTGTCGCCTCACTGACAACAATAATCTGTTGGGCAAAACGCAGAGATGCATCGAGATAAACCATAGCTCGCAACCAAGTTTTCAGGCGATCTCCATATTTGTTAGCTGCTTTCCATTCATTAACATCATGAATTACTGCTATGGTAGGTGGATGCCAAGGTAGTACAATCGGGTTGGAAAGCCAAACTATTGTTTCTATCTTTTCGCGATGACAATATTTAGCCAAGCGGGTAATAACCCAAGTAGCTCTTTTGACTGGGGAGTAATCTAGGGGAGGGAGAAGCCGAACCAGATGTTTTAATTTCTCCAAAGCAGGGGTTTGGGTAACAGCGTTGGGAGAAGCCAAAATTATTACCTTAAATCCTTGGTGAGTTAGTTCTTCTACTAAAGAAGGTAACAATCGTTCTAAATACTGTCCAATTCCCAAACGAGGGCCAAGATAATGAGCTATCAGAGCAATATACATGAGTAACTATAGAATATAATTCTTAACTTGTGTCTCTAAAACCTTAGCCATTGAGGAAGATCGGTATAATTTACCGCTAAAAGTTGTGCTGCTAATTTTTGATTATAAGGTTGATAAAGAGATTGCAAATAATTGAAAGTTTGTTGCTTAATTTCTTCTTGATACGGCATATTATTCAAGTTGTAATAAAAATTTCTCAAACTCCTTTTTATGCCTGGGTTAGCTCGCCAAAACCTTTCAGCTTTAAGATTGAGCCATAAAGCTAGTTCTTGCAAGTATTTATTTTTGTAGTTTAGGCTTTTATTTTCTACAGTTAAATCTTGTGATTCCCACACAGTATTATCTATTTCTAGCCAAGCACAAATTTTTGAGAGAAACAGCTTAGGGTTATTTTGAAGCTCATCAAAAAAACTAATATAGACAGATTCTCCAAAAACATTTAACCAATCTTCTAGATAATTCGCATAGAAACCACCCTCAATTCCCCAGTATTTATCATTTTCTTTTTTAACTCTTTCTTGGGGTGTTAAAGCTTCGCATTGTTGCAAATATTCAACCAAACTCAATTCTTTATCAAGCTCTAGCCTACTCTTTTTGTATTTAAAAAAAGAAATTAATCGTGAAACTGGTTCTCTTAAAATAATAATAATTTTTACATGATCTCCCAGAACATTTTTGATAGTTTGAGCAACTTTCATTTCTCCCTCAAAATATCCAGGAGTAGCTTCCATTACATACTTTTGATCTTCACAGTGGCAAAAGTAATTTTGATACTGCTCAAACGGGTCTTTGCTGTCATTGTACCAAGGATCCCATTCACCATATCTATGGTAAGAAAAATAGCAAGTTTCTTTAACAGTAGAACAACAAATATCGGGATGAAGGGATAAGTAACTATACAACGAGGTAGTTCCTGCTTTTACAACTCCAGCTATTACTAAATTGGGTAATTTCATTGAGTTGATTGTCTCCTGATTTTACTCGGTCAATCTTTATTTTGTCTCGATAAATTCAGCTTTACCGAACGTGTAAGGTTAAATACTACTAGCAGTTAATTAGTGATTTTGCTTTGATTATTTTTTATACTATCTACCAATAACATGGATGAGGTAAAAAAAAGAAAAAGACCTTCTTTACGTTCTCCTGAACTGAGAACTTTACGCCGAATCTAGATATATCATGGCTGATAAGACAGGTGCTATCTTAAGTTTTCTTACGCATCTGCCTGATGCTCCAGAAGAGTCGGAAATAACAGAAATAACTGAGATTGATGTCTTATCTGGATTGAAGAAGATACCAGAGCAGTTTATGATTCTCAGGATAATTTACTGTATTATGAAGGGATTGTCAGAGATATTAGCGATCGCAAACGCCAAGAAGCCGATTTGAAAAAACAACTTAAAGAATTAAAAGTAGAAGTGGATCGGGAAAAACGTGCCGAAGCAGTGGCAAAACTGATTAAAACTAATTACTTTCAGGAATTACAGCAAGAAATAGCAGAGATGGACTTAGATTAATTTTAGAGCTAGATATTTAGATCTTGAAAGTTTTCGCCACATGAATATTAAAACTCAATATCAAAAAATGGTAGCTGAATTACTCGAAAGAAATATTCGCGAAAGTGATGGATTATCAGAAGCTACTGTCATTAGTTTTGAAATAGAACATAACTTGAATCTTCCTGATGCTCTGAGAAAGTATTATCGTTTACTAGGTAATTTAAAATCTATCAATCAAGCTCACGATCGACTACTACATTTAGATAAAATTATCTTCAAAGATGGCAAATTAATCTTTTTTTCCTGATTAAAACTTAGTTTTTCGACTCAAAACAATAACTTAGTACTAAAATAAATAATCGAGATGGCTAATAATTGAGTATTGACACTCCCCATATCTAGAAGCTAGGGGTATCCAAAACGCACATTAATTTGATGAAACATAGTAACTCAACAGCTTTATGGATTACGGGAAAAACAAGATCGGGTAAAACCACTCGTCTAGTTACCGAATTTAGCCAGTGGGTAAGACAGCAAATAATTAAGCAAAGTAACCTCCAACATCCCCAGGATGGTTTAACCTCAGCAATTTTAGTATTTGCAGCTAATAACAATAACCGTCGAGAATTAGCCGATCGCTTGTCAGAAGCAGTAGAAGGGACTTATCCTATAATCTGTAAGACTCCTGTGGGTTTTCTTAGTGATGAGGTAACTTTATTTTGGCCTTTAATTTTTGAACAGTTGGGCATTAAAGCGCAGTTTCCCCTTAGATTACGTCCTGAAACAGAGCAAGAGCTAGCAACGCAATTATGGCGAGATGAGCCTGATTGGGATGTTTTAATTAAGGCTAATGGAGAATATCGTTTTGTTCGGCAAACGTTAGATTTATTGCAGTTAGCAGGTGCTAGTGGTATTGCACCTGAAGAAATACCCACTATCTTAGAACAGGGTTTTCCTGATTTTACAGAAGATAATACTCTCTATTCTCGGATGGGGGAGTTATTGCTTAAGTGGCGTAATTGGTGTTTGAATAGAGGCTTATTAACTTACGGGATTATATATGAGCTTTATTGGCGTTAT
>NZ_LR213799.1 GCF_900659865.1 Hyella patelloides LEGE 07179 | reverse complement strand
TTATTCTTCTTTGAGCTATCTTCACAGCTTACCTATTGACGCGCTGAAAATTGACCGTTCTTTTGTTGCTGCAATTGATGCTGAGGGAAACAATAGCGAACTTGTGGAAGCCATTGTGATGATGGCTAAAAGTTTGGGCTTAGAAGTAGTTGCCGAAGGAATTGAAACGCAAGCTCAACTGGCTAAATTACAAACCCTTCAGTGTCTTTACGGACAAGGCTATTTATTTACCAGTCCCTTAGATGCGCGATCGCTCTTAACTTGGTTAAATAATGAGGCTAATTGCTAGTCTTTTTGATCTTATTTTAGTAATTAAATAAAATCGCTTATTGTCACAATCACTGTGATTCAAGTATTTTTTGGATATTTTTACTTAGATATTAAAAGTGCAACCTGGAAAAATATCAGTAATAACTTCATTATCAAATAAAAAAAACCGAGTTACTTTCTAAGTATTCCAACATTTTACTTAAGCAATTTAAATGAGTGTTCAAACTAACTACAATAGCAATTATCTTGGAAGCAATCATCTTGGAAAGAGTTCTAGAAGTGAATATCAGGTAGTAGTTATCGGTGCTGGTCCTCAAGGTATTCTTTATGCCTCTTGGCTCAAGCAAGCGCGTCCTGAACTTCAGGTAATAGTTCTAGAAAGAGAGACAAAACCCAAATTTAAAATTGGAGAAAGTACTCTTTCGGGCTTTTGCAAAGCATTACGTTCTGTAGGAATTTCACAAGAAGCTCTTCAGTTATTGTTTTTCCCGAAAAATGGCTTGGGCTTTTTTCATGTCGATGAATCCATTGCCAAGGTTACTGAAGCACCAGAGTATATCTTAGAAACATTTGATGAAACCTTTCAGGTGGAAAGACGTTTACTTGATGGTTTATTAATTGCGAATGCCCGTCGTTTGGGAGTAGAAGTAATTCAAGGTGCGAAAGTAGAACTGGCTAATTCGGAATTTAGTGCTCGCGGTAATCAAATTGTCTATCGCTACCAACAACAAAAATACGAACTCAAATCCCGATTAGTAGTGGATGCTAGTGGCCCTGCAAGCGTGATTGCCAGACATCTTGGTTTGTATAACAAAGAAAATGTTAATTTTCAAAGCAATGCCGTTTGGGGCTATTTCAAGAACCTAAATCGTTTAGGAGATCGCCAGGACTGGTCAAATGTAGCTCAGTTTAGCCGTGACGAGTATACACAACATTTCTGTTTTCGTGAAGGTTGGATGTGGTATATTCCGCTAATTTCTTGGGAAAATGTACCTGATGCTCAAAGTGACTCTATCTTAAACCGTTTTCTGGGTTCAGAAGCACAATTGCCTACTAAAGAAGAATTAGCTGCCCTTCATGGTTGTCCTGAAGAGGATGTGGTCAGCATTGGCATGGTGTTGCGCCAAGATCGCGATTCTCAGTTTGCCCAAGGTCGCAAAGTGGCATTCGATCATTACGCCAGCAAATACCCAGCAATCCAACAAATGCTCGGCGGTGCCGAACTAATTTCCGATCTTTATGGCACTCAACAGCCTTTAAGAGCGCGTGCGAATATTCGTGGCTATGCAGAACAAATTGTCGGCGACGGTTGGTTAAGTATTGGCGAAGCTGCCTTTTTTGTCGATCCTTTGATTTCACCAGGTTTAACTGGCGGTGTAGCCACAGCTTATTTTGCTGCTCAGAGTACTCTCAAAGCCCTGGATAATGAAAACTTCTCCCGTCAGATGTTTACTGATTATGAATTCTATGCTCGCAAACTGTACGAAGCATTGGAGCGAGACAATCAGCTAGTGTATATGTCGTTCAATCATCCTCAAGCAATTGAATTAATTCAACGTTTTCAAGAAATTGATGCTCGAAGACATTTCAATCAGCATATTTGCTCAGATTATTCTTTAGCAGATACTAATGTTTGGGGTATTCTCAATCCGCTTTATCAATCATTGCAAAAACAGCTTTGGCAAATTATGCGTCAAGCTGAAATTACCGTAGGCGAACATAAAGCCATAGAAGAACAATCAATAAAAGATTATGAGTTTATGGTAGAGCAAATTAACGTTTACCTATCTAGTTACTTAAATAGTCACCTAGAATTGACCCCTTACATCACTCAAAATGAAGTAACTGAGAAGTTAGAAACTGAATTAGCTTTTGTTAAGTAGTTTCGGGTTTCTTAACTAAATATTGTTTAAGTATCTTTTGCCACATCAATACGAAAGATACTTTTCTCCCAAATCAAAGCTTTTAAAGGAAAATTTGCTAATGTCAATACCAGAATGGTTAAGAGAAAAAGAGATTATTGCCCGTTTTCGAGTTCATCAAGAAAATTGGCAACCAGTAATTATCTTATTGCAGGAAAATGGCGGAAAATATCTAACTCCTGATGGTAATGAAGAAGGAAAACTTCAGTATGTTGCTCATGGAGATCATCCCTCTGGAGGAAAAGTACTTGTTTTACACTGGCTAGAACATAAAGGACCCCTGGAAGGCAATACAGGTATAGATACGTTATGGGTGCAAAAACAGGGTGAAGATATTCAAGTTCGTGGGACATTTTTTCTCGACCACAGCTATGATTATGGTGAAATTATTATGAATGCCGATTAAACCTGTCTTGAAAATAGAGAATAAATGTGATTTCAATCAAGTTTCTGAAACATCTATTATTTCTTGTCTGCTGGTATAAAAAGCATTACCCACTCACCGTTCTCAAGCGTGAGCTTTCCTGAGTGATTAACCTCATTTTTTAATTCCTCTAGGAAACCATTTAATTTTTCTGCTTCAGCTACATCACCTTGAGCTTGATATAATTCTACAGCTTTTTGCCACTCAGCGATCGCTTCTTGTTCTCGACCTCTCTCTTTTAAAGCAGTACCCAAATTATGACGGGCGATAGGGTTCTCTGGATCGATTTCAATTAAACGGCGATAGGCAACAATTGCTTGAATATAATTTTTTTGCCCGAGTAAAATATTAGCAACTTCTATTTGAGCTTCGATCGAGTCTGGCTTAATTACTAATGCTTTTTGATAAAATTCTAAAGCATTTTCCAGATCTCCTTGAGATTGAGTCACTTTCGCCATTTGAAGGTAGATTAATTCATTATCGGGATCGAGTTGTTGAGCTTTTTTTAGTGCATCCAAACCTTGTGCAGTATCTTGTTGAAGTAAAAATAGAGTTGCTAATTGTAAGTGTAGCTGACTATTATTTGGTTCTTGAGCGATCGCTTTTTGGATAAATTCAATTGCTTCAGGATAACGTTCTTGCCCGATCAAAGCAGTTGCCATGATCGACTGAGCATATTTATTTCCTGGTTCAATACTATTGATGCGATAGTAAGTATCCACCACGCGAGCATACTGTTGCTCTCTGAGTAAGACTATTGCTAAGCCCAAGTAATTATTGGCTTTTTGTGGTGCAAGGCTAATTGCCATTTCATAAGCTTCAATAGCTCGTGTATTATTTCCTCCGTTGCCCAAACTGTACCCTAAAGCATGATAAAACTCTGGGTTATCTGGTTCTAAAGCGATCGCTTTTTGATAAGCTTCCACCGCAGCATTATAATTGCCTAAAGTGGCTTGCAGATAGCCGATACCTGAGAAAATTTTAGAATTATTTTCATCAATGGTGGCTGCTTGCTGATAAACAACTAGAGCTTTTTCATATTCTTTATTTTCAACAAATTTTTGACCCTGAGCCAAAAGATCGCCTAATTGTTCAGGGGATGTCTGTGCTGCTTGGACTATGACAAAATCAGTATTAGTTTGCGTCAATCCAGCAGGGGTAACGACAACCCCAAAGCATAGGCTAGATATGAGGGAAGGCAGTAACAATCTCAACATAATCCCAGTTTTACAGTTAGCAAAGTTAATCCAGTTGAGTTTCCCAGTATATAACTGAGGTTAATAGATTGTGTGCAAACTAACTAAACTTACCCATAAGATAGCGTGTGGTATAAGAAAAGACTTCTTATACCTACTCCAATAAACCCTGGTTGAGACGAAGTAGCAAGTTATTAAGATGAATTGTTAATTTTTTTTCGCTCATAAGTCTCAAATGTTATAGATTTTTTTTACTGACAAAAAGACAACCGATTAGACGATTAGGTAATTGGATGATTACTTTTTCAAGCTAAATTATTTTGAGCTTCTTTTGCTACTTGTTCCATTTCATCTTGGGCTAATTTCTGGATGGTAGTTTGAGCTTCTGCGCCCCCTAATCTACCCAAAGCTTGCACTAAACGATAGCGTACTTGCCAGTCTTCATTATCAGCAAAAGGAGCTAATAAAGGTACAGCACGAGTATCTCCTAACTCGCCTAATGCGCCAATAGCTGCGGTTTGCAACAGGTTGTTATCAGACTCAAGAGCCTCGTTTAACAAATCAAATCCTCTTGGCTCGCCTAATTCTCCTAAAGCAGCAACAATACTAAACTGAATTAACCACTCTGGTGTTTCGTGATAGACCTTATTCAGATCGTCGAAAGCTTCTGTTAATTTTAGTCCTCCAATGGCATCCGCAGCAGCAGCTTGGACATCTGGCTCTGGATCGTTAAATAAGCGATCTCGTAATAAGTCTAAACATTTTGCTTTATTGTCCACTCCCAAAGTATCTAACTGACTCACCGCAGCATAGCGAACTCTGGTATTTTTATCCGTAATCAAAGGCTGAATTAATTCAAAAGCCGTTGCAACTTCAATTTCTCGTAACTGATTAATGCCTCTAATGCGATCGCCAAAATCGGCAGATTCCAACAATTCTTTGACTGACTCTGGTGTAATACTCATAAATTTTCCTATATCTCTAAAAGCTTTTGTTATGGTTGCTTAACTTTATTATTTTAGGAGAGATTAGGACATTATCTTGAAGTAGACTGATTTTTCGTAGTGATTGTTTAAAACAAGTTTCATAGCTGCGATCAACTTATGAAACCCATACTAAATTTCCCAAAAAGAAACTCTTAATTTAATGGCGATCGCAAAATTGAGCAATATTTCTGTAACCGCTATTTTACTGACGTTTTGTCAGCCTATATCTAATTTTTGGCAATCATTAGCTATTATTTGCTGATGTTTCGCTGGCTTTAACTGAATTTTATTGGCAATAAAAATATAAAAAAATATTCTGATTGACGAAATGTAATTTAAGTAATCTAGAGACGATTGTTCGTTGTTTTGAATCTCAAGATAATGATGTAAAAGGAGATGTTTAGACGGCTCTAAAAAATCAAGTTGGTGGTGATGATATCTTAAAGACATTCCTTCAAACATCTTTACTTGGTACAATAGCATCTGAATAAATTTTAAAAACTTTAAAGGAAGAATATCATGGGTGGCGTAGTTTTATTTGTCTCGATCATTGGTTTATATACAGCGATCGCTTTAGGTTTATACTTTGGTTTACGCTCAGCAAAAATCATTTAATTAATAATCAGCGATCGCTGATCGCTGATTACCGTTCGCTGAATTAATCCAAAGCAAAAACGTCTTTTTCTCTTCCCAAAGCAAAGCCCCAAGAGCGAGCTAAATTCTTGTTAGAGCGAGTCACAAAAATTACGAAGGCAATAGCAGCTAAAATCGTTGCTACGCCAAAGACTCCACGATAACTTAAATAGCTTTCCAAAAAGCCCAATACGGGACCTGCTAGAGCAATCCCCACATCAAACCCTCCCAAGCAAAGAGCGTATACTTTACCTCTTTCATTACTATAAGAGCGATCGCTAATTAATGCTAGCATGGTAGGGATTAAAATACCCGCTCCGATACCTTCTGCTGCACCTGCTAGTAACAACATCTCTGCACTGTTAGCCTTTGCTAGCAATACCATCGAAATCATATAAAAAATTAGGCTGATCGTAATCAGAATCCCTCTACCATAACTATCAGAGATTTTGCCGATTAAAATCCTGACGGTAAAGCTGGCAATAGCAACTACGGTGTAAAATAAGCCCACATTAAAAGCAATATCTAATTCTCTGACGTATAGAGGTAAAAAAGCTACTAGAGTACCAAATACCAAACCAACCAAAAATAAGACTATCCCAGGAATTACCAAAGCAGAATTGCTAATTAGTTGCTGAAAATCTCGAACAGGTTGCTCCAATCCTGGATGCTGCAAATTAAGCTCTTTTTGGGAAAGTTCTCTAAGTTGGCTACTTAAAAGCAAAGCACCCAAGCCACAAGCAGCAGAAACCGCAAATAAAGTAGGGTAATTAGTATTTTTTTGTAAAAATCCTCCTAAAGCTGGGCCAACACTCATCCCTAAAGGTACAGCCAAATTCATATAGCCGATGAGTTTCCCGCGATGTTTTCTAGGAGCAAAATCCACCACTAAGGCACTGTAGCCAACAGTAAAAGCAGCAATACTGATACCGTGGAAAGCTCGCATCGCTGCTAAGCCTTGAATAGACTGGATAAAAATATAACCAAGAGGTGCAGTACCCGCAACTATAGTACCGATGACAATTACTATTTTACGACTTCGGCGATCGGCTATTTGTCCCAACCAGGTACGAGAACACAATAAGCCAATAGCAAAACAACCCATAACCAAACCTACCTGTTGAGTTGTCCCCCCTACATCTTGGATATAAGCAGGTAAGATAGGCAGCAGTAACGTGATGCTTGTCCAGAATAGCAATCCAGCAGTAAACAAGAACACCAGATTGCGTTTGATTTGCTGTTTGAGGTTCAATAACCCATTCACTAGAGAATCCTTTATCAAGTTGAGACAGTATCGTAACTCCTACAGCCATCTTAACGTTTCTTAACTATTTTCTCAGTTTGGCAATAGTTAGATTGAATATTCTGATGAAGGGTTATGGTTTGAAGAGTTTGCTGATGCTTATGACTCCAAATTAGCAGCAGCGATCGAGTATTTACAAGCAATGAAAGAAATTGAACTGTCAGGCAATTGCAGATTGCAGATTGACTCTTACCTTGAGATTTATTATTATTCTTTTATCGCTATTCTGTGCAAATTGAGTTTTAAGCTACTGTTCTAGAAGAGTCATCAACAGTTTCATTGAGCGATCGCACTAGAGCTACAATCTCATCGGCTTCGTCATCATTAAATACTCCATCCAACCCACTGCTATGAAGATCAGTAAACGGAGACTCGTAAAGTAACCCTGGATTCATTACGCCATTTTGGGTCAGATAATCGATGATATTCTCAACAAAGCGAATTTGATTTGCCGTAAAGTTACCGCTCTCCAGATACTTGGCAAAGGCAGTCTTAGCAGCGTTGCGATCTAACCCGACTATCTGACGGATAAACAGTTTCAGGCTCATATCCTTACCGTAAACCTGCTCGAAGACATCTCTGCTTTCAATTTCCTCAGCCGAAAATAACATTTCTTCTAGTTCTGCCAAATCTCCATCAGTCAAGGGAAAGTTCCGCTTAAGCTTATGAATGGCAATATGATTTTCATGTTCTCGAATGTAGGCTTCTACCTTCTTACGGTACTGATAGGGACTAAAGCCTGTTTGCTCTACTGGAACGTCAACTTCTACTACATCTCCTAGTTCATCTTTAAAATCGGTATAGACAATAGTTTGCTCTTTTCGGTCGATAAACTTCACGAGGTCGCGTATTTTAAGCCTGACCGACTCAACCATCATCGGGGTTACATCCGACCACCAGCTTTCATCCTGCACTGCTTCTATGAATGGAAGTTGCTCTTTAACCATCGGTATGGTTTGTTTTTCTTCCAGGCGGTCGAGCAAATCCCTGAGCTTGTCTCGTAAACTCACAAAGTATTTTGTACCTTTGAGGATTGATAACTGAAGTTTGAGGCAGAGCAGATCGAAGCGTTTGGCTAGTTCGTCCTCTTTAGGAAGTCCGTTAGGAAGGTGTGCCAGTGACTCGGCTATTGATTCGGTATCATTTTCACTTAACTCATCCCAACGTTCTCGTTCTGAAAACTCCTCAACCTGCTTGAGATGTCTGCGTACCAGGAAGTTCTTTTTCTCCATTGTTGCTACGTGCTGGTGCAGATTATCCAGCAAAGAGCTTCTTAGTTTTTGGTTTTCAGCTTCTAAAGTTTCCCGATCTGAAATTGAGTCTTTATCCAAAATGATCTGACTCACCTTTAAGCGAGCTTTTACCAGCTTGGCACTAATGCTCTCGGCTGGCTTAGGGTCTGATTCTTTGATTTCCTGGTTAAAGAAGCCAAAATTACTACAGAGGTCAAAAATAAAGAATTTTTCCTTATCCTGACCGATACCAAACAGATCGGGAGAAAGCCTTGTTCCCCTGCCGATCATCTGATTAAATTTAACCCTAGAATAAACGGGCTTAAAGAAGACCAAATTCACTACTTCGGGAATATCAACCCCTGTATCGAGCATATCGACCGATACAGCAATTGTCGGCTCTTTCTGGGGTTCTGAAAATTCATCAAGCAAGCTTTGAGCGTAGTTATTGTGACTATCGATTACCTGGGCAAATTTACCCTGATAGTGGGGATAGTTAAAATCGAAGCGTTCTACGATAAATTCTGCATGGGCGTGGTTGCGAGCAAAGATAATGGTTTTTCCCAGTCTGTCACCTCCTTCTACTTTAAGACCCTTCTCCATCAGCAACCGCAGAGCTTGGTCAACGGTATCCTCGTTAAATAACCACTTGTTAATCGCTGCTGCATTGACTTCATCGGGGATTTCCCCCGTTTCTTCGTCCCTAAACTTCTCTTCATATTCTTCCCGTTCGGCTTCAGATAGTTGACTGTATTTAACCCCCTGACGTAAGAATTTAAACGGTACGGTAATACCTTGAGAGGGGACTAAATAGCCATCGGCGATCGCGTCCTGGAGTTCATAGGCAAAGGTAGGTACACCAGTTTCCAAGTCAAATATTTTGTGGGTATCTCGGTGGACTTCAGAACGGGGTGTAGCAGTCAACCCAACCAGCAAACTGTCAAAATACTCGAATAATGCCTGATATTTTTTATAAATGCCTCGGTGTGCCTCATCGACAATGACTAAATCAAAATACCCAGGACTGATGTAAAATTCCGCATCTTCTTGGTTATTAATGCGATTAAACATGGTGGGATAGGTGGACAGGATTACGTTGGCACTACCAGCATTCTTGTCTTTAGCTGATGTAATCTTTTTATCTTCGATTAAATTAACGGGGGTAACGGTTGGCAGATGGGTTTTAAAATTACGAAAGGCTTGGGTCAGTAGAGCATTGCGGTCGGCGAGAAATAGGACTCGTTTTGCCCAGTTTGCCCGCATCAGCAGGTCAACTAGAGAGATCGCGGTTCTGGTTTTTCCCGTCCCCGTTGCCATTACCAGCAGGGCTTTACGGGCGTTTTGTCGGTCAAAGTTTTCGGTGATGCGTTTGAGGGCTTCTAACTGATAAGCCCGTCCTGCGATGTCTCGATTTGGAAGTACCAGATCGAGGCTTTTGCGGTTATTACGGCGGAAAATGATTCGTTCTAGTTCATTTTTCTGGAGAAAGCCATGAATTTCTCTTGGAGGGTAGGTATAATCATCCCAAATCCAATTATTATAACCGTTAGAGTAAAAAATAACGGGTCGCTGGTCAAATTTCTTTTCCAAACAATCAGCATAGAGCTTGGCTTGCTGTTTTCCTTTAGTGGGACTGCTGCTGGTACGTTTGGCTTCAATTAGCCCCAAAGGTTTACCATCATCCCCCCAGAGGACATAATCAACATACCCCTTACCCGCACTGTTGGGCATTCCCTCAACTTCATACTCAATGCAGTCATCCTGATTCAGATTCCAACCAGCTTCTTGAAGGAGAATATCGAGTAAGTAACGGCGGGTATCTGCTTCGTGGTAATCGTGGGTATCGGCTACTGCTTCATTTTGCTGTTTGAGAGTGGCAATCTCTTGTTTGAGGGCATTGAGTTCGGCTTCCGTCTGCTGCTGCCGTTTTTCGGCAATCTGCTTCATTTCATCGGCTTGAGATAGCCTGGTTTCTAGTTCTGCAAGCTGTTCTCTGGACAGATCTTTTTGGGCTTTGGGATGGGGATGAGTTTGGGGTTGAAAGTGATGTTTCGATCCCCCTAAATCCCCCTTGACAAGGAACTTATTTCTGCTTTCAGCGATCGCAGTTTACCTGAAATAACCTTGGGCGGTTCGTATTCTACCTCCTCATACTCAATCTCTTTGTAGCGGTTAATTGAGAGGTCGTAGCCATTATCCTTAATCTCTTTCTTGGGGACAAAAAACGCCTTAGATTTACGATCTGATTCTTGTTTGGGATCGCGGTTGTGCCACTTCTCCAATAAATCGGGAATATCATTTTCTTCAATTGGCTGACGTTTATCATCGAGGGATAAACCATCGGCTTTCATATCATAAAACCAAACACGATCCGTACCGTCTTTTTCTACTCCCACTTTGGTAAAGATGATAACTGCCGTAGAAACCCCTGCATAGGGCTTAAATACCCCCGATGGCATGGAAACCACCCCGTCTAGTTTATGATTCTCGATTAAGGTTTTGCGGATTGATTTATGTGCCTTGGATGAACCAAACAGCACCCCATCGGGAACAATAACGGCTGCCCGTCCGCCGATTTTCAGCAGTCGCAGGAAGAGGGGTAAAAATAGCAATTCAGTTTTCTTTGTCTTAACTACCTTTTTAAGGTCTGGCGCAATTGTAGAATCTTCTACCGAACCTTTAAATGGTGGGTTAGCCAAAATCATCGTAAAGGCTTTTTTGATATCCGAATAATCCTCTGATAGTGAATCTCGTGCCTCAATCTTGGGGTCTTCAATGCCATGCAGCATTAGGTTCATACTGCCAATTCGCAGCATCGTCCCGTCAAAATCAAAGCCGTGAAACATCTCCTGATTAAAGTGTTCGCGGTTGCCTGGGGCATTCAACACCAGATTACCGTCAGAATCTTTTAAATCTCGTAAATGCTCGGCAGCAGCAACTAAGAAGCCACCAGTACCACAGGCGGGGTCACAGATGATTTCCCTCGCTCCTGGCTGCATCAAGTCCACTATCATCTTGATAATGTGGCGGGGGGTTCTAAACTGTCCATTCGTTCCTGCGGTGGTTAGCTTAGAAAGCATATATTCGTAGAGGTCGCCCTTGGTGTCCCGCTCTTCCATCGGAATCTGCTCGATCTGCGTCACCACATTAGTTAGTAGGGCGGGATTAGCAATTAAAAACACCGCATCTTTCATGTGTCGGGCATAAGCGGTTTCTACCTGAGTACCACCAAGATTTTTAATAAAAGGAAAAGCCTCATCACGAACAACTCGCAGCACTTCCTCAGCATCGGTGAGGTTCTTAAAATGCGACCAGCGCGAGCGTTGTTGTTCTTCCGAGAAAATAGAATTCTTAACTGGCTGTCCCAATCGCTGGGCTTTTCTTTCCTTGGCTAGTTCCAGGTCATCAAGCCTTTTAATAAAGAGCAAATAGGATATTTGTTCGATCACGGAGAGTGGGTTACTGATGCCGTTATTCCAAAAAGTTGTCCAAAGCTTATCGACCTTGGATTTAATCTCACCTGCGATCATTCAATTGACTCCTATTAAGTGTAAGAAAATATGCCCTGTTCGCTATTTTATCCTTTGCTTTTGCTGAAAAGCGAAAACGCCTTACGTTTCGTAGAAGAAAGGATAACCTCAACCCGTAAGATCGAGAGTTTCTTTTCACCCATTCATTCAAGGGCGATCGATAATTCTCTCATGTTGAAGTCGTCCCACCACAATATAAGGATGTATCCCCAGTCGATCTGCAAATGTTTTTACCTTTTCCTTTGATCGCAATTGTGAGAGTTCTGAATTATATTTCGGTGGAATTAGGAACTCTTTTGCCCACTGATTTGCTTCTTTATTAGGTTTATAGTAACTTTATCGATTGATTAAAATTCCTTGTTTTTACAAATTTGAAACTTTTAATTAAAGACGATTTTATGTGAATTTCAATGAAATATTTTACTACTCATTGAGTTAATGAAAATTGCATAAAAACGAAGATTTTAGCTAGTAATTTTTGTCTAAATAATGCTTTGATAGATTCATCCGAGAAAACACTGTTAGTGAAAACAACAGTTGACAAATTATCTTCTTGAATTTATTGAATCTAGAAATAAAAAGTATGACTATTACTCAAAACTCATTTAGTAACGTTATTAAAACTAGTTTATTAACTGGTAGTATTTTAGCTTTAAGTGCTACTTCTTCTTACGCAGTGGGATTAGGAAAATATCGCCTTCATAATCATCCTAATGGTAATGTTGCTGCTCCTTATTACGGTTTGCGTCTTGATGGTTTATTGACTAGAGATACCAAAGAAGAATACACTTTTGATTTTAATCACAACGACTCTAAAGTTTTCTTGAATTACAATGCTGATGATACTATTTCCATAACTGGTCAAGCTTTTGGTGGTGAAGATATTGGTTCTAGCTACAAAGCAGGAACTACAGGTGTTTGGGATATTGATTTTACTTATGAATCAGTTACTCAAGCGGGTAGTGATGATGATGTAATTGCTTTTGTCGGAGAAGGAAACATTTCTTCAACAATTAATTCTGTGAATTATTCCTTCGATCTAAATGCTGAACAAGGTAATTTTCCTTTTGCTTTTAGATTAGGCGATAAAAATAACGATCGAGGTTATCGTGGTTACGATGGTATATCTGGCTGGGGTTGGATCAATCATGCTCCCGATACTACGGCTGCTAATGATGCGTTAGGTGCTAACCATATTAAATCTTCTGACTGGTTATTTACTGCTAAACAAGTATCAGTCCCCGAACCCACTGCTATTTTAGGCTTACTAGGAGTTACTTCTTTGGGTCTAATTAGTAAGAAAAAACGCAAATAAAGAAAATCAAATTAGATAGATATTTTTTGCAGTAGGGTGGGCGACCGAAGGAAGTACTTTAGTGCATTGCCTACCCTACTTAATTTGAAACATTTCTTGCAAATCAATTACTCAAAGAAGGAATAAAACTCACTAATTGAGGGAAAACAATAATTAAAGCTAACACTAATAATTGCAACAAAATAAATGGAATTGCTCCACGATAAATATCTTCTGTTTTAATTTCTGGTGGCGCAACACCTCTTAAGTAAAAAAGAGCAAAACCAAAAGGAGGAGTCAGAAATGAGGTTTGTAAATTTGCGCCGATAATTACGCCATACCAAACCAAATCTAAGCCTAAAGCTTCCGCTACAGGAGCAAAAATAGGAATCACGATAAAGGCAATTTCAAAAAAATCAATAAAGAAACCCAAGAAAAAGATCGTTGCCATATTTACCAATAAAAAGCCAATCTTTCCTCCTGGTAAATTAGCCAAAAGATCGAACATAAAGCGATCGCCATGTAAACCGCGAAAAACCAAGCTAAAGGCAGTAGAACCAAGTAAAATAAAGATTACCATTGTGGTAATTCTCATAGTGGCATCACAAACTTCTTTTAGAGCATTCCAAGTCAATTTGCGGTTAAAAGCAGCTAAAATCATTGCACCAAATGAACCCACTGCACCTGCTTCTGTAGGGGTGGCAATGCCAAAAAAGATACTTCCCAATACCAATAAAATAAGTCCTAAAGTGGGTAGCATTACTTTAATAACTCTTGTTATCAATTGCTTCGGAGAAATATTTCGTACCTCTGGTGGTAATGCGGGTGCGACTTCTGGCTTGAGGAAAGCCACAATAATTACATGAAGACAAAATATTCCTGCCATCAATAACCCAGGAATTAATGAGCCGAGAAATAAATCCCCCACAGAGATACCTAACTGATCTCCTAAAACCACTAGCACTACACTGGGAGGTATAATTTGCCCCAAAGTACCAGAAGCAACAATAACTCCCGTGGCTAATTCTTTGTTGTAGCCATAACGCAACATAATGGGTAAAGAAATTAAACCCATTGCGACTACGGTTGCTGCTACTACTCCTGTGGAGGCTGCTAATAAAGCTCCCACAATAACCACGGCTAATGCCAATCCTCCCCGCATTCTGCCGAAAAGAATTCCCATCGTTTCTAATAGTTTCTCGGCAATTCCCGTTTTTTCTAGCATCGAACCGAGAAAAATAAAGTAGGGAATAGCCAGTAGGGTATAGTTAGCCATAATGCCAAAAATGCGACTGGGCATGGCATTAAAAAAACTAAAACTAAATTCTCCTATGGCAGTCCCAATGAGCGCGAAAATTAGTGAGACACCACCGAGAGAAAACGCTACAGGGTAGCCAAAAGATAATAAGCATAAAGCCCCTGCAAACATGGCTATGCCCAACCAATCATAATTCATTGTTGTTCCCCCTCATTGGTATCACTGCCAAGATGAGCAACCCAATTTTTAATTGCTTCGGAAATTCCCTGGAGAATCAATAGGACAAGGCTAACTATAATAAAAGATTTAATAGGATAACGAGGTAAACCATCAGGGTCGGGAGACATTTCTAGGATTTTCCAAGAATTAAGGATATTTCCCCAAGAAAAATAAACTAAAAGACCGCAAAAAGGAATTAAAAAAATAATTGTGCCAATAAAATTAACTAAAGCCTGACGACGAGGATGCCAATCTTTATAAAATATATCTACTCGAACGTGTTCGTTGTGTTTGAGAGCATAAGCTCCACCGAGTAAAAATACTAAATCGAAAAGATACCATTGAATTTCGATCAAAGCATTTGAGGTGAGATTTTGTCCTACAAACCTTCCTATATATCGCCCCAAAACATTCCAGACTCCCACTAACACCATTAATAGGACTAAGCCATAGGTTAAACGACCAACCCATTCATTTAGAGTATCAATGGCTCTGGATATTCTTAATAGTCTTCGCAAACTTAATCCCTCACTACCTCAATATATAGTAGGTAATGCTATCGGCTTGACCCGCCCCAAGTCTATTAATTTGTTTATTTTTGCAAAAAGTTTGGAGATTGCTCGCAAAATTTATGGTTCGATGTCGGAAGTTGCTTTTCTCTTGTCATATCGAGACAAGTACTTTTGGGAAAGATGGGGAAAATTAGAAAAATAAAAATCGTCAAATTCCAGAATTTGCTTTGGTGTTAAATTTGACTTTGAATGATGATCGAGGCTTTTTGTCGATGTTGTCACAGAAGCATGACCATAACCACCTAAAGTATAAGAAGACACTGAATTTTGAAAATGGTAGTCAAGCTTATCGATGAAGTCTTTTACTCGATTGGGGTCAAACGATAAAAATTCGGCAATATTCTCGATAGTTATTTTTGGCTCTAACATTAAATCTTCGTAATAAACAAGAAGCTTTTTACCATCAAATCGCTCGAAGGCTTCAATGTTTTTGATATACCAAATTGGAGCTTGAGGAACATTTTTTTCATTGAGAAACGCTGCAACATCTTGATACTTTTCCCATAATTGTTTATGGTGTCGTAATAAGCATTCTCTGTAATCTCTCACAACCAGGATAACAGCTTCATGTTTATGCATTACTAAGTAAGCCTGATGAGAGCGATCGATAACATAATCATTTCCTTCAACAAGCCTGGTTTGCCCAGGTGTAGGGCGATTAGATAGACTTTCAACAATATAACGAATCCAGTTTGTTCCGCTTCTAGAGTATGAGGCTAATAGAGGTATATCATAACAACCAAATCCTACAATTTCATTACACTTATCTTTAGTTAATTTAATTTTGATTTGATTAAAAACTTTTTGAGGAACCAGAAAAGTAGCATCAATAAAATTGTATCCTTTAAGTTTTTGAATTTGATAATACTTTTTTACGGTATTCATAGTTGGATATCGCTAGTTTTTGATGGTGAAAATTATCCCAATACAGATATATGTGTGAATTATCTAAAATATGTAGAAAATAAGCTTTAGTAACCCTAAATAATTTGAGAGTACTAACATAAGACAAAGAACTAATGATAAAACACAGTTTTATATTGTTTGTGGCTTATTTTCGCTATAGTAACCCTTTATGTCACTGCCCAAGGTGTTGAGGTATTTAATAATGACAAACAAAAATGAGTCAATACTCGCGTTCTTTGATGATATAGCGTTACGGATTTAGCTTAGGACATTCTGCTTGAGAGTGTAAATTCATTCCTGTCTTGGTCAGCGTTCCCTTGCTAGGTGCGCGTTCCTTAGCGGATGGAACATCCGCAGGGTCGCACCTCTGACGGCGACGCGGGGTCTGACCGCCATCCTTCATCCTTACGAGCAGATAGCTAAACTTTGTCCTAATCTAACTTTGTACGGCTATAGTAGCTATTTTCAGTATTGATTAAAATTCAGTTAATGCTGCTCTTGTCAATGGTTAAAAATTACTCGATTTTATTGCCTTTAATTGTAATCAATACCTTTTGTAATCAATACCTTTCACACATAAATCAGATCCCGTAAACAACATAAAAAATAGTTCTATTATCTGAAATTAAACAGACAAACTTACTATTATGCTTTTCATCAGCTCTGTCAACTAGCCAATTTCATACCTTAAATCAGCAAATTATTCAATAATTTGAGCAGACTAATCCATAGCTATCTTCTGACAGGATACCTTTTCTGCCAAAATAGCATTAGCTAACTGGCTAGTGTAGATTTCGACAATAGCATTAGCAGGAGCTTCAAAAATAAGACGTTGACCAGGAAAAATAACACGCTCTAAATACCAATGCTCAATATTAGCAATACGAGCTATTTGAATAGTGCTAGTTACATTAACATAAGAACAAATAATAAAATTTGTTTTTTGAGGAAGAGATGTAGAAATCATTTTCTTAAAAACTTCAAAATTATAATTTTAATTAAGTTGAAATAAATTACCAATTGAAGTAAGTCATTTTTTATGTCTTTCTATGTAGAAGGAGTTATCAATTGGGATCGTCGAAAAACAATCACCAAAATGAAATAAACTACTGCAAAATAAATAAATAATTAATGCATCTAACCACAGAAAGATTAAATATAACTCTTATTATATTAGTTTTTAAGCAAAATATTTGATAATTTAAGATTTTATTGTAATTAGATTACTATTGATAATAAAGATGTTGCTATTTATTTTAGATTTTCTTTAGATTTGTTTTAGCTAATGGGTGTATAATTGCGATCGCAAAATAAAAACTATCAAAACAAAACTCAGTAATTATTACTATTTATCATTTGCCATTGCTGTTTTCACTAAATGACGTTGTAGATAGTGTTTGAACATTGGCTGTAAAACATAATTATCTTGTTTCATCAAGAAGGTATCTTGTATTGCATCAAGAACTTTTAGTACTTTGTTTCGTGGATGACTAACACTGTACAGTAACCGATCTAAGGAATTATTGTTACAGCTAAAAGCTAAATAATAAAGTACCTCTTTGCCTATTTTGTCCAAAAGCTTTAACTCATTTTCAATGATATAATCTACTTCTTCAAGAGAAGGATAATATTGCTTGTATATATTAGTGTCAGATATTGGTAAGTAGCTAAGATTTCTGACAATTATTTTAATTAGTTCGGGATTTTTTCGATAGTAATTACAAATTCTCTCCCAGATATTTTGAGAGATATCTTGACTAATTTCATTCTCAAAAATAGACCAAAGAATATCACTTTCTAATCCCTCTAAAGATAATAGCTTTAAATTATCACTGCTACCATAATAATCTAGTTGCTTTAAATCAATACGACTCGTAGCAACTACCAAACTTTGATGTCTAGTATTAATCAAGCAACGTAAAAATGCAGCATATTGCTCACAATTAGAACGATAGTGAGGTATCATTCTTTTTAATTCAAAAATTGAATCTAAATCATCTAAAATTAAAAGACAACGATACTTTTGTAAATAAAAAGCTAAATCTACTAACAGTTTGTTAATATCGGAAGAAATCTCTAAATTAGGTTCTAAGCTATGCAAACAAAATTCGATCAAGTTTTTTACTTTAAGATTTTCACTGACTGGTAAAGAAATAACTCGATAGAAATCTTGCTTTAAGACTTCTGCGGTTTTTGCAGCCAGTGTAGTTTTTCCACATCCAGTCATTCCCTTAATCATAATAAATCGACAATTAGGGTCATGACTCCAACTTTTAAATTGAGTTAATTCTCGCTCTCTTCCTTGAAAATTAGGTACTCCTGAAGCTATCAAAGAAATATTATTAATCTCTTGCTCAGAAAAAGTTGTGTGAGTTTTTTTTATGGTGTCAACTAAAGAGGTATTTTTAGAAGTAGATTCTAATATTCTTCTTCTTATAAAAGGAGTACAATTATTTTTTCTAATTTGCTCTCCAAAAGCTTTAGTCAATAATTTCCAGAGTTCAGAACCAGAAGTCTTGATATACTCCATATCATAATTATATTCTGAGGCAATCTGTGAATAAGTTTTTCCCTCCAAAGACTGTATTAAAATAATTTCCTGTATTTTATTGAGATGTTGGGGTTTTATTCTACTATCTACTAAATAAATAGCTTTTTGAAAATCAAGATTATTTTGAATCATTATGTACTTCTCAGGGGCTTTTAATGAATAGTGTTTCAGCTTTTCATGTTATCCCTTTTGCTATTCACACCATAATTTAGCTTTTAAATATCTTATATTAAGTAATATGTAATTGTTGATTTACTAAATATTAATGAATTATCTTAAAATTTTTTAAATCAACGGCAATTATAATAGAGAATAATCAAAAAGATTTTGGCTAAAAGCAATATAACTAACTACTACGTTAGATATTATGCTTTTATCTTATTTTCATTTTCTCATATAGATCATAGGTAAAATCAATGTCAACTAGGGATGATTCATCATTTCTTGTTCTTGATATGAAGAAAATGTATAGAATCAGAGCTAAATTTAACTTTTTCATGACAAATTTAGCTCAATATAGTATGTAAATGAACCTATTTCATGTTAATTATGATGCTTTACATATCAATTTCTATGTATAAATACTGACAATTGAAGTTTAATAAATAAATCAAAAACAGTTTGTATTGTATAGTTTGCTTAAAATAAATATAGCTTAAATTTTTCTAGAAACGAAGTATAATTTTTAACTCATAGATACTATCATGTCTTTTTTATTGCTCTTCTACTATTAATAAGTAAGGATAATCTGTTGCTTCAAGGTCAATTACTGTTTTCTCCTGTTTTTGTTCGACTGAAACTTCTGGTAAATATCTATCTTGGAGTGGGTCATAGATTTTGACTTGTAGTTTATCCCCTTGAAATCCTCGAAGACTTAATTGATAATTTTCGGGAGGTAAATCTTGTTTAATGTCTCTGGTCATTATATAGTAAGGAATTACAAACTTATTTTCGTTTACTTGATAAGGCAAAAATGTAAATAGTTCTCTGTTATAAAGATTCGGATGAGCTTTCGAGCCATCTCCTTCAAATTGATAGTTGTTGTGTTGTTCTTGAATTGATATTACTTCTAGCTGTCTGAGATTACTTAAATTAGGGTCAAGACCATCTTTCATTTGCGCCAAAATACGACTGGTAGTAAGTAAAGTTGGGGATACATATTCTTGGTCTTGTTGAGGATATTGTTGACCTGCTTGAGAAGCATATTGAGCAAAATTATCTTGCACAATACCGTATCCCTTGTTTCCACCCAACGTATTATAAAGATAAACTCTTTCTACTCCCTTGTTGAGATAAAAACAAAAATAGCGCATTGCTGCCTTTGCTTTGAGAGCTAAGGCTTCAGCCTCAGTTACATCAGCATCGTCTTCTTGAGGATGAATATTAACCTCCGTAATCCAAGTTGTCATAGGTAAAACCTCGCCATCTACAACTCTTGCATTACGACCATGAACCACTCCACCAAACTCAGAGGGAAATGGTGCAATATCTCTAAGTATGGTTTCGGTTTGTAAAAAAGTAGCGAAGTATTCAGGAAACCAAATTGAGTATGTAGGGGTAAATTGGGTTTCATTGCCCAAAGCATCTAGGGCTTGACTACCTTTATACTCTTGTTGAGGAAAGTATTTGCGACTGCGGTAAGGATGTTTATTGAGAGCAACTATACGAGGAGGCATTTGGGAAGAAGCTGGCCAAGGAGTTGTGTTAGAAAAACCATTACTAATTTCGATTCCTTGAAAGTCTTGGGAATGAGCCTCAACATAGTTAATAGTTTCCGTTACTAGGTTTTGCCAAATACTATTTTTCTTATATTTGTAGATTTCCTTATCGTAATACTTATTGATATAGAGAAAGTCTGAAGCAAAAGAAAGCTCATTCCAAATCTCTAAATCAAAACCTCTATCTGAATTGTTTGTTGTGCCTAAAGTTTCCGTAACAAATCTTGTCACAGTACCCACATAATTCTGCCATCCAGCTACAGTTTTTTGATAATCTGCGGTATCAGGTGGTGAAAAAGGGCGATATTTTAAAGTGGCAATATTTACTTTTGTGTTGATGTCTATCGAGTCTGGTAGTGGTTTTGATAAAGTAACCCAATTGCCATCTATTTCTGTAATGAGAATCTCGGCAGCCCAGGCTTTTTTTGTCATGTTAGAAAGACCGCTATAATTAGCTTCTATGCCTCTAGTGTCTTCTAGTCTGATTTTGGTATCCCCAGCATTGGCATTTCTGGATAAGGTTTTACGAAATGTCAGCATCGGACAGGGCCCGCCTTGACTTGCATTAAGTAAGACGAGGGGGCGAATATTCTGTTTTTGCAGAGCTAATAGCTTAGTGCGAATTTCATCAGCATAATTAATCTGAGTTTCGTCTTCGTAATTGATTTGATTCCAATTAATCTCTATACGAGCTTGCTTTACTCCATAACGAGCAAGCATCTCTGTAATAAGATTGGGATTAACATTTGTCTTTTTGACATTCATGTTAAAAACCACACCAATACCATCAATAAACTGGTGAGCAGGAATAGTTTCTTGATAGGCTCGCCAGGGCTGTACCCAATGAGAATGCTCTCCAAAAGGAATGCTTTCATAATAAGCGGGGTCTATATACTTATCAACTAAATTTTTTGCTGATGATATATTGATGCACGATACCAGAGCTAAGATAGCTATGGATAGACTCAAATATCTTTTGTACTTGATCATTGCTTTAGTTTTTTTATTTAATAGCAAGCCTTACCTCGTTTATACTTCGTTCAGATAGAGGAACGGTCGTTTTAAGATAAGGAGTTACCGAGTCACAGATTACTCCGCCGTAAAACGACGAAGCCTGCTGTGACCGTTGGTCAGAATGAAGATTACTTATTATTAATTAGCTATTGCCTATT
Organism: Hyella patelloides LEGE 07179; assembly: GCF_900659865.1. Classification (GTDB taxonomy): domain Bacteria; phylum Cyanobacteriota; class Cyanobacteriia; order Cyanobacteriales; family Xenococcaceae; genus Hyella; species Hyella patelloides. Next base: position 16,191 of record NZ_LR213799.1, on the reverse strand, counting down.
CATGGTTTCATGCGTTCCCAAAAAATGTTATTTAAAACATTACTGGTTTTGAACTAGAGACGGTTTATCTTATTCGACCTTTAATGTTGGCTTTGTAAAGATCGAATAAAATAGATTTTTCTGGTTCATGGGCGGTTTTACATTCCAGCATATTGGCAATAGAATTAGTTCCAGTTTTAGGAAGACCAATACAAAAAGCATGAATCTCACGAGGAGGACGCTTTTTTCGTATTTTTTTCCAATATTCAGACCACAAAGCATTCTTTTGAATTTGCAGCCATGAGGACATTAATAACGGTTTTATTTTTTGAAAACATTGATGATTACTATATGTTTTCTTAGTCATTTTTAGCTACCTTTAAAGTTAGTTGAAATAATGATTTATGAAATCTTAACTATTCAAAACTACTTCAGATAATATTTTTGAAATAAATAATATAATAATAATCAATAGCTATTGATTGAAACAAACACTGCTCACTTTAGTTAATCGTAAAAAGCTCTTAATTAATGCTTAATAAAACTTTTATCATGCAGATTGTATTACTATCCTTCTAACAAACCTATATTATGTAAAAAACGGCTGGCTAATTGTTTGGGTTTAGTAATATTTTTCTGAGCGTTTTTTACAGGAAAAGGAGTTTCAGGAATAGGAACACCGAGAAAAGGGCAAAGTTTTTCCCATCCATCACCCTGACAAATATCCATAATTAATAAGTCATCTTTTCTATCTGCAAAGTAGGCTTTTACTTCTTCGTTGTAGCGGTTATATCCATCCAAAAATTTCTGGCGGTCAAAATAGATAGTGCCGTAGAGTTGCATGGTTGCTAGTAAGGCATCACTTCGCATTTTAGGATATCTTTTTGTCCATTCTTGTCTTTCAATATGACCTGCAAATGATTTAACCCAATCTTCTGCATCTCTTAGGGTTAAGACAAATTTGGCGTTGGGATATTGTTGGTCTAAAGCTGGATAGATAACGGGAACGGGAGTATCTGTAATAGCATCATACTTATCAAATTGATGCACTTTAATAAAGTGGGCTGATTTGTATCCTAGTACGGTTAAAGCTCTAGTGAGAGAAGATGTTCCTGTCTTACTTAAACCTAAACCAAAAACTTTGTTTTTCATTATTATTACCTCTCGCGATTTAATTTGTTGTTTGTAGAAAGCGATATACTTTGGTTTCTTTCGTCAACACCTTGATAGTTTATGGTTCGGAAACCGCGATATCCCTCTCAGTCAAAATTTAGCTTACTATTATTTTTTCTGGCAAGTATATTTACTTAGTATCATTCTTATTGATCGCTATTTGGTGACTATTAACTTACTTATTTTGTTATTCTCTTTATGGGGTGATATAAAAACTATTGATATAGTTTATTTAGCGATCAATCGCACTTAACTTTTAACTTTTAATTACTTCCTCTAATAACTGGGTAACCTCCTGTTGATTTTTTTCCAATTTGAATAGTTCACCAGCCATAGTTTGAGCTTGAGTAGCAATTTTACTGGTATGCTCTGGTTGCTGATAACGCTCGTTGATAATCTGGGCTAAAGCAGTAGCATCACCAGAAGGGAATAACCAACCCATTTTGTCTTCTTGAACTAATTCTGTCGTGCCTCCATTTCTACTAGCTACTAAGGGTTTGCCCGCTAACATAGTTTCTACTAAAACCCTAGAAGCAGGTTCGGGAGCGGTGGAAGTATGGGCGACTAAATCACAGCCTGTCATCAAGCGGGGTACATCTCGACGAAAACCTAAAAACTTGACTCGCGATACTAAATTTAGCTTAGTAACTTGCTCTTTTAGCTGGGCTGCGTATTCTTCTTCTCCAAACAAAGCATCTCCGACAAAGACAGCTACGATATCATCGGGACAATGACTTAAAGCTTCTAGCAAAACATCTTGTCCTTTCCAGGGAGAGAGACGACAAAAATGACCCACAATGAATTTATCGGCAAAGCCTAGTTCTTCTCTGACAGTGTCTCTTTCTGTTTCAAAGCCCTGAAATTTGTTTGCTTCAAAGCCGTTGTAAATTACTTGAACTAATTCTGCTTTGCCTCCTGCTGCGATAAAAGCGTTTTGGGCTGCTTGGGATACTGCAATTACTTTATTGGCAAAGCGATTGGCTAAAGTTACAATCAGACGACGATTAGTTGAGCTAAAGTGTTCGGGAGTGAGAATATCATGAAGGTGGTAAACAAAAGGGCGATTGCTAAAAGCACTAGCTAAAGCTCCGATTACCATTGCTTTAGGGGTATTAGCGTAAATTACATCGTAATCGCGACTGAGCTTGATTACTTTTAATAATAGGGGAATAAACTTACCCAAACTACTCAAGCCTTGTAGTAAACTACTTTCTCTTCTAACTTCAATGGGTTTACTGGCTAAAATGGTTACAGGTGTATTTTGTTTTTCGAGTAGTTCTCTAAATGGGCCATCTTCAAATAACCCAATTAGGCACTCTGTTTTGTATGGTTTCACTAGGTCTAGTAAAACCCTTTCTGCTCCTGCTAATTTACCAGTTTGATCGAGAAATAAAACTTTCATAACTCTCTAAAATAATTAGTAATTAGTGATGCTTAAATTGCTATCTTTTGTTTTTCTTTTAAGCTATAAAGACCAAACTCTTGCTTGATTTTTTCTGATAATTTCTGTGATTTTAATTTACGATAAAAGTCCCCTGCGATAAATTTGATTTGCTCTTTTAAAGGACGATCTTTTTGCGTAAAAAAGCTTTTTTGTAACCAAATATTTTCTTGGTTATCTGTCATATAAATAGAGCCAGGAAATGGTAAAGGACTGAGAGGTGTTCCTTTTTCTGCTAAGTATTTTCCAAACATTTGATGACGTTGATAATCTCTCGTAATTGCCTCAAAATCAACCCATTGAGGGAATACTAAATCGAATTTAAAAATATAGCTTGTACCGCACTTTTGGTTAAATTCTTGGGAGCGCAGATAAATTTGACTGTTACCTTCTTCGTACTCATAGCCTCGCTCGAAAAACCAGCCATTATGATTTGGGTCTTGTCTTTGAACAAATTCCACTATTTTGTTGCTGATACAATCATCAGCATCGACAAACATAACGTAATCGGGATTATATTTTTGGGCTTCTGCTAAACCCAGCCACATTTTGCGTCCTTTATCAACACATTGATCGTGATTTTCCGCTCTGATAAAAACTTTTTTATTCCAATAAGGAACGGGAAAATCTACCTCTAAATAACTTACCGCAGGATGGTTAAAGTCAATTTCAGGACGTTCGTGACAAACACAAATTACTCTAAAATCTTGAATATTTTGTTGACAGATAGAATGCAAAGTACGTTCAAATAATTTACAAACTTGTTTCCAAGAATTAGATACTTGAGAGCTTTTGATGGGGACTATAAAGACAAACATAACTGAAAAATATAAACTTTTTTTTTGCTAAATAACTATTTAAAAACAAGCCGATTTAGATTTTTTTAGAGATTAAATATTCTTTTTACTTGATATGTAAGCAAGGCTTAAAAAAGTAATTTTGAACTTTCAGTTTCTCCTGGCTCATCAGTTTTTGCGATCACTTTATCTTGATTTAAACTTTTGGGGTCTAACAAGCGATGCATAAAATCACGGAATTTGGGCGCAATTACCTCGTAATCAAAGTATTTAGCAGCTACTTCCACCGCAGCTTCTTTTTTAGTCTTAACTTCTTGCCAACTAAGATTATCGAGCCATAAAGCAGATCGATCCCAGAAAAAGCGATCGCTAGGATGACCTTCTGGTAAAGCCCAACCCCCATTAGCTGCATAATCATAAAAACCAGCAGTGGGATTCATTGCTACGGGGACACCACAACCTAAATATTCTGGTAATTTGGTAGTTAAGCGATAGTTGCCCATTTCGCCAAACAGGGTGACAAAGCCGATATCCATAGCATTCATTGCCGAAACTACTTCCGATTCTGGTAAACGTCCCGTAAAGACAATCCGAGAGCGTAATGATTTTGGGACAGCCTCTTCCATGCGGGTTTTACCATCACCATCTCCCACAATCAGAAAAGAAATATCATCTCTTTTAACTCGCTTCAGAATTTCTACTAGCTCGTAACCATAGCAGTAGGATTGGGGCGGTACCCAAATTAAACTACCTACCACACCACAAACTAAATGATTTTCAGGAATACCCAATTTTTGACGAATTGCTCGGCGTTTTTCTGGGCTATAGGGATAGAAGATATCAGATGCTACCGCTCCTTCTACGGTGACAGCTTTGGGCGCACCCATTCTCATAGCCACACCTGTTAAATAGGGAGTCCAACCCATAAAACCTGCACTATAGCGATAGAGCAAATGCTCGTAAATCTCAAAGATATTGCCTACTAAATTTCCTTTAGTAGTGCGAAAAAATCCTGCTATGGGGTCGCCAGAAGAGATTACATAGGGTTGTTGACGTAACAGAGAAGCCAAAATCAGATTAACTCCCCCCGCCAAACCCGTACCTTCTTGATACACCAAATCCCAAGGCTCAGATTTTAGTACTCGCCACACATCTTTAGCTGCTTCAACTTTAGAAATAGAGCGGTCTACAAAATAGTAAGAGACATCCGCGTTGAGCCATTTAGATAAACGATAAATTCTGCGTTCATCTTGACCGCCTTTTCCTGCTGTACCAAGGCAAAGAACTTTTTTCATCAATTAATCAAGTAAATAGAGTTAATAAAATTTGACTTTGAAGGTGAGGAGGAGTTAACCAAGGGATGAGGATTGAGGAATGAATGAAGGATCGGGACTTGTTTCTCATCAGGAATCTGCACCTAAAGTAAGAAATAAAAAAGAGTATTTTCCTCGTTCCTCTCTATTTGTTCTGTGTTTCCCTGGATGAGTTAACCACCAAACTGATAACCAAAATTCTCGACATCTTCGGTATATCTTTGTCTGACTAATTCTAAAAGTTCGGGAGTATAAAACTCTGTGTAAACAGGATATTGGGAAAGCTGGCGTAATTCTGCGGGGGTGTAGTCAGAATAATGACGATCGCCTGATGCTTTTTGAGGTATATGATCGTCTGTGAGACTGGCTCTTTTGCTGCGGTTTGCCCAACCTAAATTAGTCTTAGCACCAATTGTATCAGCGATCGCTTTAAAGTCAGTATCTAAGGTTTCAATGCGACCAACATAGTCAAACTGATTATTATTAATAAACATCGATTGGGGTTGCCAATGTCCATCAATTTCTTCGTTTTTGTGAGCAACTAAATATTCCACAAACTGTTTAAAAGTAATGCCTTTAATGTAATCTACTGGTAAATTACGATCTTGATAGTATTTTTCCACTACTTGCTTCCCAGGAGAACTAGACTGTTCGATATCTAGGGGTTTTACAAATTTATTGATATAGGCAGAAGTCAGTCTATCCCAAGGATTTCTGACAATAGTAAACTTAAAATATTCAGGATTATCTAGAAGAGCCATTGCTTCATCACGACGATCTAGATAGTGGGCAAAAAAGGATAAGTTGTGATCTACATAGGCGTGAAATAATTTAGGGGGCAAATCAAGCACCTCATCTTTGTTTTTCAGATCGCTCAATTGCACAGCAAAGCGTTTAAAACTAGAACAAGCCACTTTCGGAATCGGACAATAAACAAACTTATGTTCGTGGTTGGCAATATATGCTTTTTCTGCCCAAGGTTCTTCTAACCAACCTGGTTTAGTGCGGAAAATCACCTTATCGGCGATCGCTCTAAAGGCTTGAGCATAATAACTGATTGCTTGCCCAATTTTGCCTGCTTTAATAAACGCATTTCCTAAATAAGCAGGAGCTTTACTTCCAGTATCATTAAGTTGCAGTAAACCAGTAATCGAATTAATTTGAGTATTTTTTAACATTGTTGATTCTCCAAAAATATTTGCCTTTACCCTATAACTAAATACGCATAAATAAATTTAATAATGATAATTTTGTCTTTTTCCCCAAACCTGCCCTACCCCCACTCTTATTATCTATACGAGAAAGTTTTTTATCCTAACGAGCGCACAAGCCTACTCACATATTGTCTCTTTCACGGACAATATAAGCCCCCAAATTCGATTCTGTGGACACGTCCTTACCTTCTAGAGAATAGCCATTAGCTTCTCGCAACGAGAGCATTTTTTGATACTGATAATAACGATGGGCTGCAACTCCCAAACCTAAAAAGCCCCAGAAAATAATTCCTTGAACTTCTTTTAAAGGACTATTTAGGGGTAAGCGAGCCACAACGGTCATCACCACCCCCCTCATCGCCGTGGCAAAAGCATCGTTTCTACTGGCTGACTGATAAAACAAATTCAAAATTAATAGCAGCATCCCTCCCCCATAGAAAATAGTGCCAATCCAGCCCAAATTCATTAGTAAAGCTAATAGTGTACTGTCGTATTGCTTACCACCAATTCCTTGACCAAACCAGTTAGTCAAAGCTTCACCCAACACCTCTTCATAGGTTTCTTGTCTAGCATCAGCACTACCATCATTCTCTAGGTTGCCAAAGGTTCCCAATCGCTCTGTAACCCCTGAGAATTGCTCAATTTGAGTTAATGGTGCAATGCAAACTATCATAATCAGAAATACCAGAATTAAACGAATTTGAAACTTTTCTTTCAAAGAGAAAATTAAGGCCAAAAAACCAGCGAACCAGCCCAACCAACCACTACGCACCATTGCTAGCAAGAAAGATAGATAACCTGCAATTTGCGCTGGCATACTCAATCTACTGGTGCTACAAAGCAAAAGTAATAAACCCGCAGCCATGAAGCCCGCAAAGGGTTCTGGAGAATTAAGTGTCGAATAAACTCGGCATTTGAGAACTTCTACCCCACCACTACAAATACTATCGATGGGGGCGTTGGTTAGCCAGATGCGATCCCATTGGGGCAAAGCTACATATTGCAGTACGCCATAAGACCCGACAATTAGTACTCCATAGAGAAAAACCCGTTCAATATTGCGCTGAATTTGGGGATAACTGCGCCAATTAACATAGAGATGAAAGCCAAAAATAACGGGAGTAAACCATTCAAGAGTAGCAATTACTAATTTTGTGGGTTCTCGATAAATAATACCTACCAGTAAGCTATAAAACAAACCAATGAAAGCTAAAACAAAAGGTGTACCTAACTTACCTTGACTATTGAGCTTCGGTAACTGCTTAAACAAGGTGATAAAGCAAAGAGCAGTCACCAAAAAAGGACTCAATAGTATGGGACTGGGTTCTGTGTAGCCACTACCAAAATCAGCCAATCTACGCACAAAAGGAGTTAAAAACCAAAGCCACCAGGTATAACCTAGATAAAGAATTGGATAACGACTGTATAAGAAAAACCCCACTACCAAAGATGCTACAGGAAAGAATAGAGTAACCACTCTGCCTAAACCTGGGACTGCACCAATTAGACCTAATACTATAATGCCAATCATGGCAGTCCACGCTGGTGCTGGTTCTAAATTCCAAGGAGTTTTTTTCGAGGTATAGTTACTGCTAGTCATTACTAAATTAGGTAGGTAGACAAAACTAAATTAATAGTTAGAGAGTAGAGAACGCGCTGTCTTTGGCAACAAAATAGAGAATACTTGGTATATTTTGTATATTTTGTCCAGGTAATTAGTTAAACAATTTCCACTACAGATTGATCGGAAGGGCTTGGGGGAGGCAATAACTCTAAATATTGGTTTGCCATTACTTGCCAACTGTTAGCTTTAGCGATCGCTTTTCCTGCTGCTCCCATCTGTTTTCTGAGACTGGGGTTATGGGTCAATTCTGCCATTGCTGCGGTTAGAGTAGGAATATCTTCTGTATCAGGTAAGGTAAAGCCTGATTCTCGGGTTACTAAACTAGATACCCCCATATTTTGCGTAATTACTACGGGTAGGCCACTTGCCATAGCTTCTAACACCACCATGCCAAAGGTGTCGTAACGCGAAGGTAAGACAAAAAAGTCGGCAGATTGCATAATGGCAGCCACATCTTGACGAAAACCCAGAAACTGAACGCGATCGCCAATTCCCAGTTCGACCGCTAGCTGAGGATAGTAATTACTCCCTCTTAATCTACCTACCACCGCCAGATGGAGTTGGGGAACGTCTGTTAAAGCTCGGAGTACCGTATCTAAATTTTTACGTGGTAACTTCACATCTCCAATGAAGAGAGCTAACGGAACTTGAGAAGGTAATCCTAAAGACTTACGTTCATTGGTGGTTGAATTTTGTCCAGAAAATTCTTGACAATCAACTCCGTTGTTAATCACTTTTACTTTATCTGGCTCAAACCCATAATCAATTAATTCTTGTCGCAAATTTTCGGAAACTGCAATTAAAAATTTAGCTTGTTGATAGGCTTTTTTCTGTCTTCTAGCTAACAATTTACCGTAAATTAATTGATATAAACCGTAACTATTACGTTTCAATTGCCAAGGATGAAACGGAGAATTCAGCCAGGTATCATGGAAGAAATGAACGGTATAAGTATCTGCGGGGAATGAAGCACTAACACCACTTACTTGAATAAAATCAAATTTACTGCCGTGCTTTTTTAACCAAGCATTAGTTTGGCGATAAAAATCAAAATTTTTGAGGATAGTTGTCGGTAATTTTGATGATTTTAATTGAATAACTGTAGCATGGGGATGTTGCTTGATTTCTTCAGCAAACTTGTGAGCTATTAAGGTCACATTATGACCTTGGGCAAGAGCTTTTAGGGCGATTTCATAATTTACTCTGCCTTCGCCATTATGTTTAATAAAATTAATTGCTACTAAACAAATTTTCATGATTTTTTAGTTAAAAAATTGGCTGTAGATTTATGCTTTTATATATACTGCATGATAACTTATCGACATTTTTATAATTAGTAATTATGTTAAACAATTTAATTAAATCCGTTTTTTCTGCTTGGAACGAACTTGTTGAAAAACATAATCTAAATCTTTTTTGTTGAGTAACAAACTGGGAGGAGATACTTTTAAAACTAAGCCATAGCTTGAATAAACTAAAATCAATCTAATAGAACTAGAACAAAGTAGAGCAATACCCGCACCTTCCAATCCATATTGAGGAATCAGTAAAAACATCAGAGGAACACTTACAGCAACCCCCAAACCTTGCAAAATGGTTACTACTCCTGGTTTACCCACAGCCATAAAAGCCTGTAAAAAGACCCAGACAGTACCACTAATAATAATTTCAATCAGTAAAATCCGAAAAACAGAGATCGCTGCTAGAAATTCTTGACCATACAGTGCATTCAAAACTATCGGTGCGAGAAAACTAATTACCAGCCCCGCAGAACAAGTCAAAGCCAAACTAACTCTAACTGCTCTCCCTGTAACAGCTACGACTTCTTTTACTGGGCGACCAGCTACTTTAGGGAAGAGTACCGTCACAAAAGAAGTTTGGAACACGTTCATCATGCGCGATAGCTTCAACGCCACCACATAAATTCCTAAATTAGTACTACTTAAAAGACCGATAATCACCACCTGACTCAATTGCCCTGATAGAGTTTTTACTAACTCCACACCATAAGAGCGCACCCCATAACTCATCAACCTGCGGTAAGTTTTCCGTAACCCAGACCATTTAAACTTAAAGATTTTTTTCAGGTAAGCTACGCGGGAAGCAAAAACCACAATGCCAGGCAAAATGTATGCCAAAGCAGCAGTATAAGGAGTAATTTTATTAGAGATTGCCAAACCACCGAGCAGTATTAGAGTTCCTACAGGCATCATGTAGCGACCTAAATTAGAAATCGCAAACTGCGAAGAAGCATCTAAAGCCACTGCAAATAATTGAGCGAGTAAAAAAATCGGGACAATCGGCATCAACACCTGAGCCATCCGAATTGTCTCTGTGGGATACTGAGATAACCATTGGGGTAAAAAAACAATCCCTACAATAGCCGAGCCAATACCCAATACAGTACATAAAATAACCGCAGCCGAAAAGAAATTGCTTCTTTCTTCGGGATAGCGTCGCAAATTATAAACTAAAGCAGAAGGAATACCCAAAGTAATCACATTTGCCATAAATTCTGGCCACAAAATCAAGGCTGCTTGCTCCCCTCTACCTTCTGGCCCCAAAGTCCTTGCTGTAATCATTCCTGTGATTACGTTAATGGCTAAAATACCTACCATAGTAATCATGGTTTGAGCGGTGGCTGCAACACTTCCTTTTCCTTGAATCAGCCAATTAACTTTTTTACCGACATTCTGGAACATTTATTTAATTGATTCCTAAATTAGAAATGGAAGTAAATTCGGAGATTAGTCTCCAGAAACTCGATTTTCCTGAGTAAAATCTGCCACTAAGTAGTTTTTTGGGAAGGACTTTTACCCAACAAAGCCAAAGGCAAATGGAGGAGTAAAGTTTTGAGGTCTAAGCCCAAAGACCAATTAGTTAAATATTCACGATCTTGTAAAAAGATGTCTGGGGTATCTGCTTGTGGCAAACGCTGAAACTGAGAACCGACAATCCCAGGAACCACATTTAACACTTTGCGCTGTTGATCGTTGAGACTTAGAGCTTCATCCAAAGAGTAAGGGTAACGACCGACAAAGCTCATTTCTCCCCGCAACACATTAATTAACTGGGGTAAATTGTTCAGGCTAAATTTGAACGCTCTTCGACCGCTACGATTTCTAGTAAAGTGAAAAGTTTCAAACAGTAACCCTTTTTTCCCTACACATCTTTGTTTTTCAAAGATAGGCTTACCTGCTAGTTTTTGTTTGCCAATCATCACTAACATCACAGGACTCAGTAACCACAAAATCAATAAAGCCATCACAAAGTCAATACTTCTTTTGAGATTCCAAGCCCAACTATTTTGGAGTAAAAACAGTTTGCGATCGCGCAATGTTCGCAAAAATACTTTTTTTTGGGCTTTTTTGCCTGCTTTAGCCCAAATCTCTGCTTCTGCTGCTTCTAATTGAGGCGTAAGACAAATCTTATCAATGGGAGACTTTTTTAAACAATTAATTAACCACCATTGTGACTTGAGGGCTGGCAACTCTGAAAGTCCCATACCACCGTTAGTACTTACCCACAAAATTTTATTACGCCATCTGACATGACGAGGACTTGTAGAAGGAGAATTTTTGCTGGAGTCAAAGCTTAAGTCGATGGTTTTGAAAGCAGTGATCCAGACATTATTTTTGCTCATAGTTGTTTCGTTTCCTCTTAATATTGTTGTTACACCTCAGCAGAAGGCAAATAACGTTTATTCTTCGCATATCTTTGCTGTACCTCTCTGGAGTCATTGGCTACCATTCCCAGCACATTAATCCTTCCGAGTAAGCCATAGGTTTCCATTAGCTCGGCGAAATTAGCTTTCTCTAAACGAGCTACCACCACTGTTCCACTACAAGAAGAAGCAATTTTAATCGCATCTACCATGCCAATTGCAGGAGGAGTATCAATTAATACTAGGTCGTAAGTCTTCTCAAAATGCGCGATCAAATTTTGCAATCTACCCGAACTAAGTAATTTTACAGGGTCGCTCGTAGCAGAGCCAGAAGTTAAAACACTGATTGTGGAACCCGCACGAGAAATTTCTTGAACAGTGGGAACACTGGTTACGCCATCAAGTAAGTCAGAAAGCCCCACACCATTAGAAATATCGAGTTTTTCGTGTAAAGTAGGACAACGTAAGTCCCCATCAATCACCAAGACTTTTTTGCGCCGACGAGCAGCACTCAAAGCTAAACCCAGAGTAATTGTTGATTTTCCTTCTCCTGCGATCGAGCTAGTAATTGCTATAGAATTAATCAGAGAGTTCTGAGACATTAATTGAATATTCTCATAAACCAAATCGAGAGATTCACGGAAGGGTAGCCACTCAATAACTTGAAGAGGAATAGTCTCTTGATCGTTACCAGAGAAAAACGGTAAGCGGACTGAAAACTGACTATCTTTGATCTTAGATAACCCTGGAGTTGTACCCAGTAATGGGAAGTTAACCTTCTCTTGTAACTGCCTAGAAACGCGTATTTTATTATCAGAAGCTTCCATAATAACTACGGAAACTGCACCTAAAAACACAGAGACAATTCCGCCCAGTACCAAATCTTGAGTTATATTGGGACTTATTTGTAACCCCTGTTGTGGTGGCTCAATAATCTCCCAACTAAAACCGCCACGGTTAATGACAATACCAATTTCTTGTCTGGATTCTAGTAGTTTTTTGAGAGTGGCTTGGTGAACTGCAACTTCTTGCTCTAAGCTATTGTATTGAGCGATTAAATCGGGAAATTGATTGAGTTTTTCTTTGAGTTTCTGTTCTGTAAGTGCTAGACTTCTTTCTCTCGATTCCAGCCCAATCAATTCATTTCTAGTGGAAGCTAAGGCTTCTGCTAGCTCTAAATTAGAACTATCTAATTGACCACGGCTTTCTAGATTATCAGAACTACTTACTTGAAGATTAGTTGACCCCAAAATGTTGCCAGCTTCTTTTTCTAGTAGCTGTTGTTTTTGACGACGTTCTGTTAATAAACCTTGAACTATAGGGTTAGAGTCAGTGAATCTACTCCGTTGTGTTTCTAGTTCTATATCTATTCTTTGTAACTCATTCAATAAGTTTTGATAGCGACTGGATAAACTTAATCTTGAATCTACAGAATCAACGTTTCCTGTGGTTGCTAATTGCTGTTCAAGAGACTCGTATTTACTTTGAGTTTGTTTATACTGAGCTTTCAACTCTTCTCTTTGTTGCCTAGTATTAGTTAGTAATTTAGATATATCAATAGCTTCTGTTTGTGGTGCAATCAAATTATATCTAGTCAGCATCACCTCGAGGTTTCTTTCGGCGTTGGTTAGCTTTTGCCGAACTTCTGGTATTTCCTGATTAATAAAGCTTAAACCTTCTCGAAGTCTTTTATCTTGTTGTTCTAAGTTGTATTCTAAATAAACCTCTTGAATTGCCTCTAGAACTCGCTGGGTTTTTTCGGCATCTTCATCCTTGTAGACTGCTTGGAAAATTTTAGTTCCTACTTCCTTCTTATCTTCTTGTTCTCTTACTTGAGAAACTACTAGATAGTTCTGAATTTCTTCAGTAGTAATATCGGGATAAGAAGGTCGTAATTTGACGACTGCTCTACCTAACAATTGTGAACTACGCATTAAATTTAATTGAGTGGCATAGTCAATCTCGATACTGGATTCAATCGGATCGAAATCACCTCTATTATCTTTATCCTCGTAGTTCGGCTCTACTAGCATTTGCATTGAGCTTCTGTAAACAGGTTTTTGAGTCAAAACCAAAGGAATCATACAGGCTAAGACTCCACCACAAATTCCAATAAAATAAGAGCGACGTCGCCAAAAAATAGAAAATATTTCGCCGTAGCCTAATTCTGTAGAATTATCTAGATCGTAAACATTTTGATTCATATAATTTTCAATCCTTTGCTCCATTTTTTTGGGGCTAAATTATTAACTAAAAACCTCTAATGCGGAGTTACCGCAAAATTCCCCAATAATTTGTTTAATCTTACTAAAAAATACTGACTCAGAGAAATTGTCAACCGCATGATTTCTGATTTGTTGATAATCCCAGTCAGTTCGGTCTGCTCTAAATAAAGCATTATGAAGTGCTTCTGGAGTTTGAGGTGAAAATAAAATCCCTGTGACACCGTCAATCTGAGTATCTAAAACACCCCCTGCACCATAGGCAATTACGGGAGTTCCACTAGCGTTGGCTTCAATAGGTACTAAGCCATAATCTTCTAAAGCCATGACAATTACACCTTTTGCTTTTGCCATTAAATTAGCGCGTAATTCATCCTCGACATAACCAAGAAACTTGATATTATCTAAAGCTAAAGATTCTAATCGCGCTCTTTCTGGACCATCACCAATGATGATTAGAGGTAAGCCAAGCCAGTTAAATGCCTCAATAACTATATCGAGTCGTTTGTAACTAATCATGCGAGAAGATATCAAATAATATTCTTCTTTGGCATCAGAAAAAATAAATTTACTGGTATCTATAGGATAGTTAACTGTAAGAGCGTTTCTTTTATAGTATTTTTTGATTCTTTTAGCGACAGTAGAAGAATTAGCGATGTAAAGATCTGGCTCTTGAGCGCATTCTAAGTCAACTTTCCGAATCGGATTAAAGACTTGATTGATTAGAGGAGAAAATGATTGATAGCTATTGTTTTCTTGAAGATAGATTTTAGTATCCCATAGAAAACGAGTTACATTATGGCAAAAGCAGATATGCATTGCTCCTGGCTTTTTGCGTACTCCTTTGGCAAAACTGGAGGTACTACTAATAATTAAGTCGTACTCTTGAAGGTCTAAGGAGCGGAATGCTGGATAATACAAAGGAACAAACAAGCGAAAATGGCTAGTCGATCCTGGGATATCTTGCAGAAAGGTTGTGTGTACTTCTCTACCTTCAATTTCTACTGTTTTTTCCTCATGATGAACAGATGTATAAATATCACCTTGAGGAAAGTAGGAACAGAGCATTTCAAATACTCTTTCTGCCCCACCTCTTTGTGTCAAATAATCGTGAACTAAAGCTATCTTCATAACTTGATTAACCTCTTGAGCAGTTATTTATAAAAGAGTAGTTCTGACAAATTGTAGGATGTATCTCATTGCTGCTTGGTATTAAAAGTGCTTTTAAGTGTTTTTCCTAGACTTAAATTAGTTAAGAAAAATATTAAGTAGATCTAACAGTTCAATCTAAGCGTTCATTTTATGTGTTTTATATTTACTTTTCTGGTTCAAAGTAATATTTATCTAAGTAATCTTACTTTGAACTAACTAATATTACCCTGAATGAGTTTGATCCCTAGTAACTATAAGGTAAGATTATGGTAACTTTTTGTAATTTCTAGTAACTCTTTGTTACTACAGCATAGTCATTATCACTGATGTCTGCTGGGTTTAAGAGCAAATGATTAGAAAGAAACAGGAAATCAGTATTTCGATAAAAATAATTGTTTTCTGAATTGGCGATCGCGCAGCACCTCAGCGAAGCTGAGATCGCCATTAAGCCAAATAATCCCTTGAACACTTGTATTGAACAATCCTTTTGAGTAAACTATGACAGTCTTTTTATAGGATGAGCTTGGGGAAAATATGCAGCTCTTGATTTTTTAGTTTCAGTGATTTTACTGAAGTATAATTTTAACTTTTGATAATCGATTTGGGTAATCTAAATTATCGAACGATCGAGGTGCAAATAGATTACGGATGTGGCAGACTAAATTTGGGCAGCTATTATTATTCTTATTTTCAAGTGGTATACTCGGTTTTTCCTCTTCATCTTTGACTCAGGCTCAAGTAGTTCCCGATCGCAGTTTGAACGATGAAAGCTCTCTTGTGACTAATGATGTGATGGTTAAAGAGGCTTTAGCCGATCTGATTGAAGGTGGCGCAATTCGCGATCGCAATTTATTCCATAGTTTTATCGAACTGAGCATTAATAATGGCGATCGGGTTTATTTTGCTAATCCAGAAAGCATTACCAATATTATCACTCGCGTGACGGGAAATAATATCTCAGAGCTCTTCGGTACTTTGGGAGTAGATGGTGCAGCTAATTTATGGTTGCTCAATCCTAACGGGATTGTCTTTGGCTCAAATGCCACTTTAGATGTTAATGGCTCATTTTTAGCTACCACAGCAGACAGTTATATCTTTAATAATGGTTTTGCCTACAGTGCTACTAATCCAGAAACTCCACCTCTATTAACGATTAATATTCCTTTAGGATTACAGTTTGGGGAAACGGCAGAACCCATAATTAATCAATCTATCGCCCCCGATCCTCTTTCAGAAAGTCCCAGAGGATTGCAAGTACCGACTCAAGAAACGATCGCTTTTGTCGGAGGAGAGCTTAAGATAACAGGAGGCAGAATTTCTGCACCCCAAGGTAATATCGAATTAGGTAGCGTTGCCGAAAATAGTTTTGTCTCCATTGAACCTACTCCACAGGGCTGGAAGTTAGATTACCAAGAAACGAGCAGCTTTCAGGATATCAATTTAACTGATGAGGCTAGAATTGAAGCTATTGGTAATGGCGCAGGTAACATTCGACTCCAAGGAAAAAATATTCGGTTGCAAAATGGCTCTGATATCTTAAATATTACTTTAGGTACGGAGAGTGGAGGTCAAATATCTCTCGTTGCCAGTGACAATATAGAATTGACGAGCC
>NZ_LR213798.1 GCF_900659865.1 Hyella patelloides LEGE 07179 | reverse complement strand
TTGCAAATCGTAGTGACCACCAGCTAAACGTCGCGTACGATTACAGAATTCTTTCCAGGATGCTCTGGTTGGATGGTGTACGACAACCGATTCAGCATAAACTTGCTGATAACCTTTTTTATAAACTCTTTGTCCCCATTCCACATCTCCACTGGACTTTAGTTGAGCATCAAATCCACCAACCTGTTTAATAACTTCTTGGGTGGTAAAGACATTGGCTGTGGCACCATAGTGATGTTTGGCGACAAATTCTTGTTGAGGCAAAGCTCTCACGCTTTCATAAATCTCTACCATAGTGGGTTGTTTGGGATTGCGGAAGAATAGCTGTATTTGACCAGCAACTAAGCCACAGTTAGGAGTGTTGGTGAGAGTTTGTACTCCTGCTTCTAGCCAATCTGGTGCGGGAATACAATCAGCATCAGTAAAAGCAATAATTTCTCCTTTGGCTAAAGAAAGGCCTTTATTCCGAGCAGCATAAGAACCAGGGGTTGATTCCTTTGCCAGAATTACTTCCTTAAAAGAATTTACGATTGCTTCGATCTGCTCCAAATGATCTGAGCCATTGTCTACTACAATCACTTCATGCTGTGAAGATGGGTAGCTTTGTTGTGCTAGAGCAGCTAGACACAATTTCAATGGTTCTCGATCATTAAAAACAGGAATAATTACCGAAATAAATGGATAATCGGATTTTTCCATGTTTTCTGACTCCAATAAACTTAAACGACAGAAGATAGGGACTTAGTATCATTATCATCCTTGGTAGACTGTTGTTTGAGTTGCGACCACTCTTCGTTGGTAAAGTTTTCATGGTAAGAACGTTCGACATTAACATTCCAGAGGTCATGGTTTTCGCCCAAAATATTTTTCGCTGCCAGAAGAGCAGTTAACATGGAGTGATCCTGGTTATTGTAACGGTGCATACCGTTACGCCCAACAGTTTGTAAGTTCTTGAAGGTTTTGAGATATTTTTCAATTACTTTGAGATGTTGACGGTATTCGCCATCATAGACAGGATATGCTTTGTATTGACGAATTACACAGCCATCTTCGACATCTTCCAGTTTGACACCCAAACCTAGTTTGGCAATTTCTTGAGAAGCCAACTCGATCAATTCTGGGTTTGATTTTTCCCAAAGTTTATCTCCTTCGCTACAAAAATATTCCATACCCAAGCAGGTTTTACTAGAGTCGGGAACCATCGCAGCACTCCAATTTTTGAAGTTTTGGATGCGACCAACTTGAAATTCGGGACTATGGATATAGATCCAGTTATCGGGGAATAATTCTGCTTTGTCAACAATCAAAGAAACAATCAAAAAATCTCTGTATTTAAGCCCTCGAGCAGCTTCTAATACTTCTTCTGGAGGGGCAGGATTGAGCTTTTTCAAAAGCAAAGATACAGGCATACTGGAAACAAAATCATCTCCTGTAACTTTTTCGACTCTTCCTTGCTGACTGATGGTAATATTACGAATGCGATTGTCACTGTGTTCTAGTCCAATCACCTCAGTATTTAAGTGTACGGGAGAACCATCACCATCTAATATTTGTTGAACACGTTCCCACATCTGTCCTGGGCCGAGTTCGGGGTAGTTGAATTCTTTAATTAAGGTTTTGGTATCGTTGCTACCGAATAAGGCGTTGACAATAGCTTTTTTTAAAGACAGCCCTTTAATCCTCTGTGCTGCCCAGTCTGCGCGAATCTCTGTGCAGGGTATACCCCAAACTTTTTCAGTGTAGGTTTTAAAAAATGTTTCGTATAAACGTTTGCCAAAACGATTAGAAACCCATTGCTCAAAGTTTTCTTCTACAGGATTGGGTTGGACTTTAGCTTTAAAGTAGCTCCACATGATAAGAGTACTATTGATTAAACCCAAATTGGATAGAGCATTGTAAGGTTCTAAAGGATAGCTAAAAAATTTATTCTTGTAATATATTCTGGATAGTCGGGGAACTTTAATAAATTCATCTCCCATCACCTCTTGCCAAAGCTGTTCTACTTCACCAACTTTAGTGAAGAAACGATGACCACCAATGTCAAAGCGATAACCTTTATATGTTTCGGTTCGAGATATACCTCCAACTCGGTCTGCCTTCTCGAACACGACGGACTTTTTCCCGTGCTTGTTTAGTTCATAGGCAGCAGTTAAACCTGCTGGACCGCCACCAATAACGATTGTGGAGTTAGTACTCATAATAATTTTTTTTTGAACGTTCTACTGTATTTATCGGTTTTTGAGGTAGAGACAATATCGATTATGCCGATGCTCATACGAAATCGCAATACTTGGCAAGATCTATCCCAGGCAAATATGACGACTGGTTAGACCACAATAGTAGTATGATTTAGTAAGCCCAAAATATTATCTTGGGTATTTAGGCTAAATGCACCACATTTTTCGCTGCTATTAATGAAAAATCGACCTCTACATAATATTTTTTGACTTCAATCAAACTAGAATTTAGATATAGCTTTCAGTTATGGTACTTGCCGTAAGGTAAAAATGCGAGAAGATACTAAAAAACTCAGTGAAAATAACTACTGTAACTAAAATAATTACAAGAAACAATTGTTTTTTGAGTTCTCAAAAAACAAGTTCAGCATTTTTAGTTATGTAATTTTAGGAGAATTGTTATTTTGTTCTCGATAATTATAAACTGTTAATAAAGACTGTGTAAAGACAGAACTAGTTACTTCATATAATTTTTATAAATGATTTCTATTATGGTCAAAAATAACAACAAGATTTACATTTAAAGATTTTTTCGTAGCCTACTATACAATAAATTGCTATAAACTACGAGAAAAGTTAATCAAGTTTTTAACTTGATTAACTTTCCTTGTCTGGCTGATTCAGTCGAGCTTTTCCACAATAATTTGTGAGTAGTTCCTATGTCGTTAAGATTACACTCAGTATTCAGACATAAAAGATAGTCATAAACCTGAGAATTATTTTTGAATTCAGTTAAAGAAGTTGGCACAATTGCAACTTGAGGATTCACAAGATAAAAGTGATAAATCCAAGTTTTCTCGTTTGCTAGCAATGCTACTTTTGAACCTGGTGTTACTAAATCTCGGAATTTTTCGACACGATCGTCTTTGTAACGCTTTCTCGCATAGTAAAGGCGATCGCCTCCTAACTCTGTTCTACTCCAAATATTGGGTTTGAAAAATTCTGTAATAGATAAGCCACCAAGAGGTTTACTGACATTCAATACAGAAGCAGATATTAGTAAGAATAGAGAAATTGCAATAATGCCGTTCAAAATTTTAGATTGATATTTGCTGGGTATTTGCTGAAGCATAAAAGCAACACAAGCTCCAGAAGCAGCAAAAAACAAAACAACATAACG
The DNA here is from genome assembly GCF_900659865.1 of Hyella patelloides LEGE 07179. Lineage (GTDB taxonomy): Bacteria > Cyanobacteriota > Cyanobacteriia > Cyanobacteriales > Xenococcaceae > Hyella > Hyella patelloides. Next base: position 34,186 of record NZ_LR213798.1, on the reverse strand, counting down.
ATTAGTCCAAGGAGTCCAAACTAATTTGAAGCTAACAATAAACATAAATCCTAGCAGAGATAGGCTTTGAACTTTTAACCAATAGTTACCTCTAATTAAACTCCAGAAAATAGCAGGTAAAATTATCGTTACAGCAAATGGTCCGTACCAAGAAAAATCTTCATGAGGAAGCGATTTCAGTTGAAACATATAAGGTTTGCTACCAACATATCCCATACCATGAGCCCTAAAAATTGGCTGAAAAATTTGATTATAAATATTAGTGAAATATTCGGCCAAATCAAAATTTAATCTACCCCGAGCTATATAATCTAGAGGAAACAGATGAATAGACTGAAAAAAGTATCTGACCAGATTACCAACTCCTCCAATTACATCGTAAATCATGTTATTAGATTGGCGAACAATTCTAATAGTTGCGCCGCCAGTGGGATCTTGAGCAGTGACAGTATTATGCATAAACAGCCAAGATTGAGAAATAATGAGGATCGGAGCCGTTAAAATCAAGAAATAGAGCCAATTGTGAGCAATAATTTGATAAAGCTTTTTCCAGCCTATTTTCCATAAAGCGAGTGCTAAAAAACCTAGACCGAAAGGACCCATAAAAGCAACAAATGTCGTTTTGGCAGAAAATCCATAGGCTAAACCTAATAATAGTAAAGCAACATTTTTGACATTAGGTTGGGCCAGCAAGCGATCCGCTACAATAAAGCAAAAAATAGCTGAAGCTGCTGTAAAGATATCATTCTTAGTTGATGTTGCTTGAAAACAAAATTCAGTAAGACTAGTAATAATTAAAGCTGTAGCAATGCTGACTTTTTTTGAGGCGAAGTTACGAGATAAACCATAAGTACCCAAGCAAACACTAATATAGGCTAACCAGCTAAAAATGCCGACTCCATAATCTTGGTTCAATCTCAAGAATCCATGATTAAGTATATCGGCTCCCATGACCAACATACCTTGACGTATATTTGTAACATTTTCTAAGAATAAGGATTTTTCTTGTTGAAATAAGAAAACTCTACTCAAATTGTATGTCATACTATCCCAGTTACTAGGAGGAATTATCGCAACTAAGAAAAATAGGTATACCCAGCAGACAATTACAATTCCCGCTATGATTTTATGAGCTTTTATAAATTTTCCAATTGATTTAACAGCTTTGATTAATACTAAACGATGGTCTAGAAGATACTTAACTGTCAGTAATACTAAGATAGCTTCGAGTAAAATTGCCAAATTAGGAATTTCTAGGAGAAAGGCAGTTTGAAAAATTAACGATATTAAAACGAAAGATAGGAATATTCCTAATGATAAAGATTCTGCTATTGCGCGTTGAGGATTATAAGCAAAAACCATTCCCCCACAACAGAATAAAAAAATTTCCGTAATAAATAATAGTAAAGTCACTAAAAAACCCGTAATACAGCTAAAGTAGACAATCAAACATTATGTAAGTATCGCACAGTCATGTATTATCATTGGTTACTTTTGAGTAACATATATTTTTTACAATAATACACCACAATAGATCGAGACAGAACCAAAGTCGAGTATTTATTGCAAACTGACCAACCTCTATAAATACATCAGATAATATGTTAAACATATAATTAAACTAACATGGTTAAACAAAATTACATAAAAATTCCCTATCTTTCAAAAGCCTTTTGAATCTTGACTTCTTCAGGTCTGTGTTTTTGACTTATTACTTTAACCATTGACTTTAGTTAGCACCACTTAGTTAATCAATTTAGTTTTGACAATCTAATTTATTTCTATCATGGGCAAATAAACAGTATTGTGGGTAACATTATTTTTTCCTCTATAATAACTATTTTTATATTTTTTACTAACTTAATTATTAAAATTGATAATTTTAGCATTTGTCTACACTAAAAAAATTAATGACAATTTTAAAGCAATTATCTTTGTTAAAACAATAAACCAAATTAAATAATTATGCGAGTAGTGCATAAAGTAATTTTAGTAACATTATTGTGGCTAATTTTTTTTAATCCTGGGAGCATTACCCATATAGACACTGAGCGTAGAATGCAAATGGCTCATGCTTGGTGGTCTGGTAAAGAAGAAGGAATTACAGGGGATAAATTAGTTATTAATGTTAATGGAAAAAATTATATTCCCTATGATTTGGGTCAATCAATGCTCATGCTTCCAGGAGATTGGTTAGGCACAAACTTAAGTAAAAGTATTACAAGTAATGAATACCAGCGTCAACAATTTACCGAAGCTTTTGTTAGTTTTGCAATTTTTGTACCGTTAAATTTACTTGCTGTACTAGCTTGTTTTCGATCGCTGATACTTTTCGATTATCCAGAAAAACTCGCTGGATTGTCTAGTATTGTTTGGTTATTGGGTACTAGCGTATTATATTACTCTACTATTCATCAACAAAATAATCAAATACTACTTTTTGTCTTAGTTAGTTATCAAACTGCTTTACTGTATATTCTCAAAGAAAAAAAACAGTTCGCTGTGCTAAGCGGGATGGCGTTAGGAATTGCATTTTTAATTAGAATTACCAATCTCTTGCACGCTGTTAGTGTCTTAGTATTTTTAGTTGGGTGTATTACTTATCAGCAGTTAAATAAGCAACAATCAAAATCAATATTTAAAAGTTTAAAATCCGTACTTTTATGGCTGGGTGGTTTTATTCCTTTTGTTGTGTTGGAGAGGATTTTAACCTATTACCGTTATGGAAGCTGGACTGCAACTAGCACTGGTCTACATCTACAAATTTATTCTAGAGCCAATACGCTGCTCGAACCAAATTCTATTGTGCAAGGAGAAACTAAGGGTTTTTCTTTTATGAGTTTGCTCACAAAAATCGAGCTAAAAGGATTACTTGCACCTTTATTTTCTCCCGAAAAAAGTGTTTTTATTTACGATTCATTGCTCATACCCTGCTTAATTCTCTTGTTTGTCTGCTGGAAGTTTTTGTCTCCTTATATTAAATGGTATTTAATAGCTGGTATCCTAAATTTCATGCTGCATTTATATATTTATTCATGGACTGATGAATGGATAGAACATCCTGAATGGAGTGCTAGATATCATGTAACTTCTGTTCATTTATTTTTGATTCCTTTAATACCTTTAATTATTAGAGGTGCTACAACAAAAATAAATAAAAGCACGAATTTATCAAAATTAATTGTTAGTTGGATCGCTAAAATAGTAGTTGCGTTTGCCTTGTTTATTCAATTGGCTTCGACTATTTTGCCTTCTGGTTTGGAGCAAACTCAACAAAGATTAGGTATTGGCTCTCCATTGCGTATTGCCCAACGTATTAGTAATATTTTTACTTTGATCGATTATAATCCTCAATCTGATACTCAAATTTCCCAAGTCTTAGAGCGATCGCCTGGATTTGCTCCCGATCGAAAACTAACCTGGGAAATATTACCGTTTCGTCTTAAAATTTGGTTAAAACCAAACTCATCATTGTACCAATTGATACCAATATTATTTGTAGTTTGGGGGTTAATTTGTATCATGGCAGTTATTACAACAGTATGGGTATTTAGCGAATTGTCACATTGAAAACATTTAATTTAGTTCTCAATTAAATCAAAATAAGCAATAACTAGAAATTTATTTGTATCACTAAAATTATGATGAGTAAATCCCCTTTAATTTCAGTAATTACTCCTGTATACAACGGTGGTTATGCATTTATGTGCTGTTTGCTAGCAATAGCGCAGACAGAATTTGCCGATTGGGAATTTATTGTAGTAGATGATGGCTCTACCGATCGCTCGGCAGAGATCGCACGTAAGTTTGGAGCAACAATCTTACAAACTACTGGTAGGGAAGGACCAGGATCGGCACGTAATCTGGGAGCAAAAGAAGCAAAAGGAGAATATTTATGCTTTATTGATGCTGATTGTGAAGTAGTAGGAGATGCGATCGCCAAATTGGCACAAACTCTCCAATCTCAACCTGAAATAGATGCTCTATTCGGCTCTTATGATGATGAACCACAAGCAGTTAATTTTGTTGCTCAGTATAAAAATTTAATGCATCACTATGTTCACCAACAAGGTAATGAAGATGCTTCCACATTTTGGGCGGGTTTTGGCGTAGTCAAACGTACTGTATTTCTCGATCTAGGAGGTTTTGATGTGGAGAATTATCCTCGCCCCAGCATTGAAGATATTGACTTGGGTTATCGCCTCAAAAAAGCTGGATACAAAATTTATTTAGCCAAAGATTTACAAGTAAAACATCACAAAGCCTGGGAATTATTGGGTTTGCTTAAAACTGATATTTTCGATCGCGGTATTCCCTGGACAAAGCTTTTACTCAGCGATCAATCGAAAGTGATTAACGATCTCAATTTAGATAACAGTAGTCGATTGAGTGTTGTTGCTGCTTATAGTTTAGTTCTTTGTTTGTTTGGCAGTATGTTTAGTTTGCTGGCGATTATTCCTGGTTTGATACTGTCAGGATTGTTACTTTATCTAAACTGGGATGTTTATCGTTTCTTTGATGGCAAACGTGGTTTTATCTTTGCTCTGAAAGTAATTCCTCTACACTGGCTCTATTACCTTTATGGGGGTTTGGCTTTTGTGTTAGGCACTGTAGTACATTGGAAGGCTCGCCTTTTGGGACAAGAAAAAACATCGTTAAAATCTTCAGCAACATCTTAATTGTTTGAAACTAACTTTAACAGAGTAAAGTTTTTTAATAAATAGGTTTATTCTTAACAACTACTTCAACGCGACGATTTTTCTGTCTTCCTGCTGGATCGTCTGAACCATCGGACTTAGTATTAGTAGTTATTGGTTTGCTTTCGCCAAAACCCTGAGCCTTTAAACGGCTACTATCAATGCTAAATTGAGATGTTAAAGCATTTTTTACTGCATTAGCACGTTTTTCTGATAGTTGCTGATTGTAAGAATCGCTACCTTTGCTATCTGTATGACCAGCGATATTAACTGGAGCGTCTTGATAATAATTAATCAATTGGCTAACCTTTTCTAAAGTAGGTTGAGCATCTGCTCTTAAATCGTATTTATCAAAATCGAATAAAATACTTTCTGGGAGGTTAATTTGTAATCCTTCATTGGTTTGTTGAGCATCAAGATCGGAAATGATTTGTTGTATTTGCGCTTGAGAAACAGCTACTTGTTGGCTTTCTGCTTGGGATGTTGTTCCTGCTTGGGTACTATTTCCTACATCAGTAGAATTGCTATCTATTTCCGATTGAATAATTTGACCCAATTCTATTTGAGAAGGCTTTAAGCTAGTAGAAGTAGTTTCTATATATAAATCTTCTTGCTGTTGCAGTTGTTCAGTTTCGGTGGTGTCGGTTTCGGAAACCTCTGCTTGCTTTTGTTGGCAACTTAATAGTAGTACAGAAGCAAATAAGCTGCTGAAAATTGCTCTTGAGATTTTCATCTTGATAATTATTGATTAACAGGTATATTAGCAAGGGTCATTTTAGGTTGAGTGGTATAATCGCGATCGCTTCCGTGCTTATTATTGGTGACTAAGGTCAAAGAACTCGCTTGGGGTGAAATACGACCGAGAAAGACAAACTTCCCGTTGATTGTTTGACCTGGGGGAATTTTGACCGTAGGATTCTGGGGAATAGTCGCCAAATAATCAACATTACCGAGATTGTCTCTGAGTAGAAAACCTCTGCTTTGATTTAAGATAATTTCTCTTTCATGACCATTGGTGACGCTAATATCAGCAACAATACTGTCATCTTGAAAAGTTACTTCCTTAAGCTGCAATACTGAACCATTAGGATGATTAAACTGTTGCTCAACATTCTGACTAGAAGGAATAGAATCAGCTTTGTTACTAGCTGTTGCAGTAGGTTCGCTTGTTTCTGTAACCTCTACTGTCTTGCTGGGATCGGGATTTGTTTCTAAAATTTCACTGGGTTGCTCTCTGGTTACAGGAATATTAGCGATCGCAATTTTCGGTTGAGTGGAAGTAGTTTGTTCTGAACCGTATTTATCGTTGGTCACTAAGGTTAGGTATCTCGCTTGAGGTGAAATGCGACCGAGAAAAACAAATTGACCATTGAGTGTTTCTCCTGGGGATATCTTGACTTCGGGGTTTTGTGGTAAAGTTGCCAAATTGTAGATATTACCCAAATTATCCCGTAGGCGTAAATCTCTACTAACATTGAGACGAATTGCCGATCGATGACCGTTAACGATCCCTAAATTGGTAATGATACTATCATTTTGAAAAGAGATTTCTTTGAGCCTGATTACCGAGCCATGGGCATGATTAACCTGTAAATCGAGAGTCTGATTAGTAGGTAAAGTAGCAATATTTTCGGCTTCTGTATCAGTTAACGAAATATTTGCGATCGCCATATAAGGCTGAGTAGTATTAGTTCTGCTTTCATTTCCTTCATTAACAACAAGGGTTAAGGTTTTTGCATTAGGAGCAATCCTTCCCAGAAAACGGAACTTTCCTTGGAGAGCTTCTTCCGCTTCAATACTCAGTTGAGGATTTTGTGGTGGTGGAGCTAACTTGTATGTATTCCCAAGATTATCTCGCAATACCATCGCCCGACTGCTATGGCTATTTAAAGTTACCGCATTACGATAACCATTAACGATCGATAAATCAGTTTCAATATAATTATCTGTTACCGCAATTTTAGTTATCCTCATTACCGAACCATCGGGATGATTAACTTGAAGATTCAGACTTTTTTCAATGGGAACAAATGCGGTGTTTGAATCGCTAACTGCTAATGTTTCACTATCAGTTTGATTAATTGCAGTGGTGGTTTCTGAACCCGTACCAGGTAAATTAGCAACGATTATTCTGGGTCTATTAGTTCGTTCATAATCACTACCTTGCTGATAATTAAAGTAAAGACTAAGTTGTTGAACTGATTCAGGCACTCGACCAGCAAACTGTAAAGTACCGCTAACGGTTTGTCGAGCAGGAATTGTAAATTGACTATTTAAGTTGGGAACAAAACTGTATTTATGACCTTGTTCGTCTTCTAAATAAGGTACATCATTACTAAAACCCGCTAAATCAACTGTTTCCTTAAAACCATTAACAGCTTCAAAATCAACTTCTATTTGTTGCTTGTAAAATCTAATTTCTTGAACCGTAAAATTTGAGCCATTAGGATGATGAACAACTGTATTGGCAACCTTAATTTGACGTGGTTGATAAGTTGCAAACTCAACTCGTTTACCTCGCTTTAAAGGAATGTTATCCACCGTTATTTTTGGAGATGTAATATTGTCCCGTCGAGAATTAATTTTTAAAGTTAAATTGCGATTTTTTGGCTTTTCTGAACCAGAAAAAGCAATTCGGAAATTATTACTGGTATACGGTTGTAAATTAAGCTCTTCTTCAATAGTGGTATATTCATTTCCATCGCTATCGATTAAAACTAAAGGATTATTTCGATCTCCAATTTTAATTTTTCGCTCATAAGCATTAATAGCTACAAAATCTAAAACGATTAAATCCCCTTCGGTTTCTATCCCTTGAATATAAACACTTGCTTTTCCTTTGAGATGATTAGCTTGAGGTTGAGTGTCTAACTGCTCTATTGCTTTCGGTGTAGTGGAAGCTTTACAAGCAGCCAAAAGAGGGACTGTTAAAGTTATGATTAATAGCGATCGCTTAGCCCCTTTCATCAATTGAGATCGCCATGAAACTAATTTTGTAAATGACATTTTCAGGAGCTTTTATAATGGCAGTATGATTATCCATGCATCACCTGTTAGTATAAAATACTTCTACCTAAAAATACTCTAGAGTTACTTTAATTAGTATAACAAGACCGTTTTATATGCGAATGCGCAATAAAAGAAAAACACTAAAGAGTTCCAACTTTATTACTCATCACGACTCCTAATTCCTGAGTTTATCCTTCCAAAAAGGGTTCTTTTGACTTCTCGATGGTTAGCTACAGACTCCACCAAACCAATACCAATAAAACTACTTAATAAAGAAGAACGACCATAACTCATAAATGGTAAAGGAATACCTGTAATTGGTGCAAGTCCGATAGTCATACTGAGATTAACTATTACTTGAAAAGAAATAATACCCAAAACGCCAATAGCTAACAAAGAACCAAAATTATCTGTTGCTTTAGTTGCAACCCAAATTAATCGCCAACAGATTAACCAAAAAACCGCTAGTAATACTAAACAACCTACAAATCCCCATTCTTCTCCTACTGCGGAAAAAATAAAGTCTGTATGTTGTTCGGGAATAAAATTAAGTTGAGTTTGTGTACCCTCATATAAACCAGTTCCCCACATTCCCCCCGAACCAATAGCAATCCGAGACTGTATAAGATGATATCCGCCCCCTAGGGGGTCTTTTTCAGGTTCTAAAAATAAAATTAGACGATCTTTTTGATAATCCTTTAATAAGCTCCAAAATAAGTTGCCTAGCTCTACTGCACCACAATTTATAGCGATCGCACTTAAAGCAGAAACTATCTTCACAGGAAGGCTTAACCAAGCGATTCCCGTGACTACTAATGTCCAGATAAACCAACTAGGAAAAGATAAATTGTAAAGAATTGCCGAAACTAGAGGAGAAACTAGAAATAATAGCCATACAGGATTAGTATTTGACCAATAAAGCATCATCAAGACAATGAAACCAAAGACTAAAGAAGTCCCTAAATCTGGCTGTAAAAAAACTAATCCCCAAGGAATTGCCGTAATGGCTAAAGTCCGAATTATAGTCCCTAAATTTTTAGTATCTTTATCATGTAATAAAGCAGCCAAAGTGACTACAACCCCTACCTTGGCAAATTCTGAAGGCTGAACATTAAAGCCTCCTACTGTAATCCAACGTTGCGCCCCTTTAGCACTTACCCCCGCTATCATAACTGCAATGAGAGAGATGTTTGTTAAAAGGTATACTAACCAATGCCATTGCAATAAATAACGATAATTATAACGAGCAATAGCGATCGCTATTATTAGCCCAATACCTCCAATAGAAAGATGCTGATAACTACGGTTTAAGCCTTCTGCTAACTCAATACTATAGATAGTCAATCCACCAAAAACAGTTAAACCAAACGCTAATAGCAGCAGCAACCAGTCTACTTGTTTCCACAGTAAAACTACTCCAACTAAATACCTGCTGAAATAATTTAGGGAAAACGGAGAAGAATTTTTGTAACCCATTGTTTACCAAAATAGCTCTAAGTTACTCTTGTTATATCAGGTTTGATCGAACAGTATCAGTGTAATTTAGGGTTGAGTGACAGGGAAACACTTGATTTAGCCTGATTATATAAGCTTAACATCCGAGTTTTTTTGAGAAGTAAATATTATTTTGTATGCTAATTTGAGACGAGAGTTTATTAATTACCTATTATTTTGAATCGCCACTTTATTATATTTATCCTCTTGCTAGTAATTGTTCCTTTGGGTTTATTGTCTAAAGCTTATACGGGAATTGGACAAAGTTGGGTAAATGACTATTCAGGGGATATTTTATACGAAATCCTTTGGTGCTTGGTTTTCTTTTGGTTTTTTCCCAGCAAAAAAGCCGTAGTAACTATTCCTATTTGGGTATTTATAGTTACCAGCATAATTGAAGTTTCACAATTGTTTTTTGACCGCGTACCAGTTACCCTTCGTGAGACAATAATCTGGAAGTTATTATTAGGCTCTGCCTTTGTGTGGTGGGATTTTCCCCATTATGCCCTTGGCTCTTTTTTAGGTTGGTTACTATTAGATAGAATTTATCAACTAACCGTCCTTCGTCCTCAAAAGGATGAGAGATAAGGAAAGAATTTTTCCGATACTCGTAATCTAAGTTTTGCTTCTTTCTTTTTCTTTTTCTTTTTTTATTCTTGCTTATAAACTAATTAATATCTACATCAAAAGATGAATGAGCATAAATATTACGCGGATCGTTAAAGGATTGCAAAATCTGAAAATCCTCTTTTATTTTATGTAATTCTTCTGTAAAAGGATCGCTTTGATCGATTTTTTGAATGGCTTCTACTTGTAAAAGGCGATCGACAATTTCTGTTTCCCAACTGCGATTTTTTGGATATTCTTGAACATTCCAGTTTTTGCCTAATTCTGCTTTTTCTGCTGCATAAGCGATCGCTGCTTCTAAGCCACCAATTCGATCTACTAAACCAATTTTGGAAGCTTCTTTTCCCGACCAAATTTTACCTTGAGCAATTCGATTTACTTCTTCTTTGGGTAAGTTACGATAGCGAGCTACTTTTTTCAGAAACAAATTATAGGTTTGTTTGACCGATTTTTGAAAAATAGCTAACTCAGCATCAGTTTTAGGTCGTACAGTAGAGCCAATATCCGCCAATTTGCCTGTTTGCACGACATCCCAAGTAATACCATTATTATTACCAATTTCTTGAATATTGGGTAACAAGCCAAAGACCCCAATCGAACCTGTAATCGTATTTTCTTCCGCAAAAATATAATCAGCACCAGCAGATATCCAATAGCCTCCAGAAGCAGCTATATTACCCATCGAGACAATTACAGGCTTTTCTTTTTTAGTTAATAAAACTTCCCGCAGAATCACCTCAGATGCGGTAGCACTTCCCCCTGGACTATTAACCCGCAGCACAATAGCTTTGACATTATTGTCTTCTCGTAACTCACGAAACTCTTGAGAAAAGCGATCGCTTCCTATTTGCTCGACATTCCCTTTTCCCCCTACAATAGAGCCTTCTGCATAAACAACAGCAATTTGATTGGTTACATCAGTGTTGAGGTTAGCATCTCGATCTGAATTCAAGCGGTCTTTACTGTAATCTTTCAGGCTAATTTGGCGAAAAGATTCCTTCTTTTTACCAGATTCCCCTGTTAACTCCCGCAATTTAGCGTTTGCTGTATCAAAGTAAGCAATTTCATCAATCAAGCCCATTTTTTCTGCATCTTTTGGTTCAACAAATCCTTGACTATCAGCAATTTGCTGTAAATCTTTGGTATCTAGCTGACGATTTTCCCCCACTGTAGTTAAAAACTTTTGCCACAAATCATCCAAAACATCTGCTGTTTGTTGACGATTTTCCTTGCTTAAATTGTCTCTAGTATAGGGTTCAACGGCTGATTTGTAGTCGCCAACGCGGACTATTTGGACTCCTATGCCATACTTGTCTAAAGCACCTTTAAAGAAGGTTTGCTGAGAACTCAAGCCGTTAAATTCCAACATTCCCATTGGGTTTAACAGTACCTCATCAGCCACAGAAGCTAAATAGTATTCTTGTTCGCTCCAACCTACATCATAAGCAATAATTTTTTTCCCTGTAGCTTGGAATTGGGCGATCGCATCTCGAACTTCTGCCATCACTGCGTAACCGCTATTAGCGCCGCCTTTACGACCATCTAAGAACAATCCGACAATGCGATCGTCTTTACTAGCGGTTTCTAAAGATTGCAACACATCCCTCAAAGTCAATGAGCTATCAGCATTTCCCGCAACGACTTTTCTAATATCTACTGGTGGAGAAGAATCGCGAATCGGAGTAGATAAATCTAGCACTAAAATTGATTTATTCTTGACTGTAGATTCAAGAGAAGTATTAGCCGTAGCAGCAACCAGCAACATAACAAAACCAGTCGCTCCCATCGTTATTAGTAATAATAACCCTGCGATTGTACCTATAATACTGGCGATAGTTTGTTTTAAAAATTGACCCATTGATTTTAAGAGATTTGGAAGTGTTTAGAGTATCGTAAAGCTATGATAATAGTATTTAACTTTATTATTTTTATAGTTCCCTAAAAATTTTGTATCTATATCACTTCTTTATCTTATATTTCCTGAGTTAACTTATGCTTTAAAAATGCGATCGCTTTTATTCAGTAAAATTTCAGAATAAACTAAAAACGCCAAATCTCTTGACAATACTCTCTTTTTGCGGTCTTTTTTGGGTAAAATTGCCAATAAGTTACCGATATTTCCAAATAATGAGCGTATTTTCCCTCGAACTTGGTTCTTCAAATTTATCGACGATAAGTTTGAACTTATATTAAAACGATCGCTTTATATTGAGCTTCAATTCCTGTATCTTTTACACAGTATAGGTTATAGAGACAGGCTGCCTCATATCGCAGCAACCCTGTGTGATTCGTTGTCTAGAAACCAATCCTTATTTGGAGAGGGGGATTAGGCGCAATGGTAAAAGAACCTTGACAACTTATTAGTCATGTTGGTGAGTAAGAAATCAATCTTACAAGTCCGACTCTGGTGGTGTTCCAGTAAAAGCATCCTCCCCATTTTTGGTTGTAGCAATTCCAGAGATGAAGCGGGAAGAAAAGGAGGTAACTCATAACCTAATTGAGAATCCCTTCAAGCAGGAATCTATGAGTAGCATCAGCAAACTGTAGTTTGAGCCATCGTCATGCGAAACAGGCTCAAGAGGTTGATACGCCTGAGCCTTAAGGCAAAAGATGAGACAAGTGTTGATAATCAGGGTTTTATCAACAAACACTCTTAATTCATCTCGGTGGAGATACAGACTTCTTCGGATTCAAACCAATGACTAATAGGAACGAATTAACCTCTTCCTGGTTCTCGAAAATAATTATCCGAGCAGGTTGCTAGCTATAAACCAAGAAGGTGGAGGGATTGTGTCAGAAGCAAATGCCTTTCTGTAATGGTAAGGATAGGCTGACAGACACACGGTAATACAGAAGATAGAGTCGTGATTAGTAATCCCAACCATGAACGAGTTAAATCAGACTACGTATGAATGGCAAAACATTCCCTGGCATAAGCTAGAGCGTTTTGTCTACAAGTTACAAAAGCGAATCTATCGAGCCAGTAGTCGTGGTGACATACTGACAGTCCACAAACTTCAGAGATTGATGGTCAACTCTCGTTCAGCAAAATGCCTGGCAGTTAGAAGAGTAACCCAAGATAACCAAGGTAAAAAGACGGCAGGAGTGGATGGAGTAAAATCTCTGTCCCCAGAAGCACGTCTAAACCTGGTAAGTCAACTAAAACTGGGGCATAAAGCCAAACCAGTGCGCCGAGTTTGGATACCAAAGCCTGGAAAAACTGAAAAGCGTGGGTTAGGTATACCAACTATCTTTGACCGAGCATTACAAGCTTTGGTCAAATTGGCATTAGAACCACAATGGGAAGCTCTCTTTGAAAGTAACTCTTATGGCTTTCGCCCAGGCAGAAGCTGTCAGGATGCGATTGTAGCAATACATATCGGTATCAGTCAAAAACCTAAATATGTTTTAGATGCCGATATTGCTCAATGTTTCGATAAAATCAACCATCAAGTTCTCCTTGATAAACTCCAAACCTTCCCCAAGCTACGACGACAAATCAAAGCTTGGTTAAAAGCGGGAATTATGGATAAAGGAGAATTGTTTTCTAGTAAAACTGGAACACCCCAAGGTGGAACAATTTCGCCATTATTAGCTAATATTGCTTTACATGGAATGGAGAATAAGGTTAAAGATTTTGCTGAAGGGTTAAAGCTTCTTTATCCTAACGGTAGCTACCTCTCCAAAGACCGTAAACGTCAAACTCTTCACTTAATTAGGTATGCAGATGATTTTGTCTGTATGCATGAAGATTTGTCAGTAGTTCTTAAGTGTCAAGACATAATAGCTAAGTGGCTAGAAACATTAGGGTTGTCACTCAAATCAAGCAAAACACGCCTAGTACATACTCTGAAATCGCATCAAGGGTCATCCCCTGGATTTGACTTTCTCGGTTTTAACATTAGGCAGTATCCAGTAGGAAAATATCACTCTCGGCGGGGTTATAAAACCCTAATTAAACCCAGCAAAGATAGTCAAAAAGTACATTATCGAAGACTTGGACAAATTATTGATAAACGTAAGGCAGTATCTCAAGGAGACTTGATTGCTGCTTTAAACCCGATTATCAAAGGATGGTCAAATTACTTCTCGTCGGTCTGTAGTAAGAGAATCTTCAGCAGATTAGATGAATTACTGTACAACAGACTCTGTCGATGGGCGAAACGTCGTCATCACAATAAATCGTGGCAATGGATCTCTCGTAAATACTGGAGAACCATTGGTAATAACCACTGGTGTTTTGCTCTTAATGACTCAGATAATCCATTCAAGCTATTTAATCATGCCGACACTAAAATTGTCAGACATATCAAGGTTAAAGGTATTGCTTCGCCAATGGATGGCGACTTGATTTACTGGAGTTCGAGAATGGGCAAACATCCTCAAATGCCTAGCACTAAGGCTTTTCTTCTTCGCAGGCAGAAAGGAAAATGTAATAAGTGTGGATTGTATTTTCGAGAAGAAGACAGATTAGAACTCGACCATATTCTGCCTAAATCCTTGGGTGGAAAGAATCGAAGAGATAATCTTCAACTTCTGCATAAACATTGTCACCACCAGAAAACCAGACAAGACACTCAAAATCTGGTTACTAATCTAGGTACTTATGACAAAAGCTGTATTAGCGAGGAGCGGAGTGAGGGGAAACTTTCACGCTCCGTTTTGCAGACGAGTCGGAGAGGTGACTCTTCGGCTTAGTTCAACATATTGACGCCTAGTTATATTTTCAAAGCATCGCCAAAGCTAGCAACAAATGAGCCTAATCGAAATCCAAGGCGGTGATTAAGCTGGAATCGACATTCTCAACGATCGCAATAATATCGTTATTAGCAGTCAAAGAAATCTGAGTATCGCTGCCAGCAGTTTCAATCGTCAAGTCGGTAAAGAGGATTTCAGTTGTTGCTCCTTCAAACAACACAAACAAATCGGTGCCATCTTGGAAGTCTTGGATGGTGTCAGTCCCACCCTGACCGATTTCAAATTCGTCAGCTCCATTACCGCCAATCAAAGTATCATCGCCGTTTCCTCCTGCAAGAAAATCTTCTCCTCCTCCTCCTCGGAGAACGTCTCTACCTCCATTACCAAACAGGAGGTCATTGCCAGCTTGACCTCTTAAGTTATCTTGTCCTCCTCCTCCTTCGAGAGAGTCGTTATTAGCTCCACCTCTAAGGGTATCTCGGCCTACGCCACCTAAGAGAGTGTCATTGCCTCCTAAGCCTTCAAGACTGTCATTGCCTTCTAAGCCATCAATCAAGTCAGGAGTAGCTGTCCCAGTTAGTGAATCAGCACCAGAAGTCCCTGTAATTGTGTTGCCTGGGAGAGTAGTGTCTACTAAAATCGCCCCAGTCAAATCGGCACCATCTAAAGTAGATCCTGTAAAGTCGGCTTTGCTGAGGTTCGCATTCACAAGCAGAGCATCAGTAAAGTCAGCATTGAGTGCAATACCGTCAACAAAGTTGATTCCCGATAAGTCCGCGCCAATGGTGTCAGCATCGGCTCCATCGGTAAAGATGGCGTTGCTTAAATTAGCTTTTTCCAAGTTAGCACCTACCAAGTTGGCATCATCTAGTTCAGCACCAGTCAAATTCACCTCAATCAAGTCTGCGCCACTTAAATTGACACCAGTCAAGTCTGCTCCAGATAGGTTAGCTCCTTTGAGGTTGGCTCCACTGAGATTAGCTCCTGTTAAGTCAACCCCACTAAAATCGACTCCTTCGAGGAATGCACCATCAAGTTCAACCCCTCCAGTCAAGATAGCTCCAGTGAGAATTGCATTATTTAAGTTAGCATTACTGAAATCTGCTCCAGTGAAGTTGGCATTAGTTAAATTGGCACCTTCGAGAAAGATACCTTCGGCAGAAACACCACTGAAATTTGCATCATTGAGAACAGTATCAGCGAAACTAACACCAGTCAGTATAGTTGGGTTACTGCCATCAAAGTTACTAAAGTCAGCACCACCAAGATTGAGGTCTTCGGCACTGAAGTTTGTCAAATTAGCACCTCGGAAACTGGAATTGGTTGAGGTTGCTCCGCCAACTGGCAAAATATCACTCCACTGCACATCGCTGAGATTTGCCAAATCAAAGGTAGCGTTGTTGAGAGTATTATCCGTGAAGCCAACTCCCGTAAAGTCAACTCCCGTGAAATTTGTCCCGTCTAGGATAGCCTCTTCGATAGTCGCCTCTAGCAAATTAGCATTGGTAAAATTAGCACCAGTCAAGTTAGCACCACCGAGTTCTGCTTTAAAAAGATTAGCGTTCTGTAAGTTAGCGTTGGAGAGATTAAGGGCAGTGGTGCTGATTTCCTCCAGATTTACCTCTCGTAGGTTAGCACCAGTGAGGTTGACATTTTCTAATGAGGCTTTAAATAAACTAGTTGTGGGAAAGTTAGCACTGGGTCTAAAATTAGCATTGGTTGCATCAACATTTAACCAACTTGTTTCTTCAAAGTTAGTCCCTCTTAGCCTTGTGCCAACAAATGAAACATTGGTGAGAGTGGCTTTAAAGAAAGTAGAACCATTGAGATTATCACCGCTAAAGTTATTACCGACCAGGTCTTGCTCGCTAAAGTTGAAGACTGTCATTTTCATGTACTCCTAAAATTCTTGAGGGATAATGGAACTGTCAATAATGCCAAATCCTTGGAATCAAAAGGATGTGTGCCAAGATGACAATTCTGATTTGTCACTGCGCTGAGTTTAATTAACTCATTGACAAACTAGAAATGTCAATAGACTTCTATAGTTTTTTTATTTCAAAACTATAGATAAATTTATATAGTTTTGCGACCATCTTGCAAAATGGTATAGCTAAGTAGGACTTAGACATTTTTTAGTCACAAACAGCGGAAAACCTATACAAAGTAAAAATTTTACGGAAATTTGCTTGTTTTCTTGTTATAATTAAATTTAGGCTATTTTTTCTGCTTTGTGTATATCCATTGCCCTACTTGGGTTTGAGGCTGTTTTCTTATTATTTTTTGTCTAAGTACCAATAGTGAACACAGGTAACAAGCAACAGAGAAAAAATAGTGTCAACAATTTTACCTAGGTACTTAATCTCGGCTCAATGCCGAATTGATTAAATATCTCTCATCAAACTTTCACAAAGAATTTACGCTAGGTAGGTATTCTTTATAAGTGTTATTTATAACCACCAATACGGAAAAGTTTAATTTAAGTATAATCACAGTTCCCATTTTAGGGGTTAAGTCCTTAAATTGATGATATTTGGGGGTAAATGTCAGTTTTTAGGAAAACAAAATAGTTGGCTACTTTTATAATTACTTCTGAAGATACTCTGGCTAAACATAATTTAGCTAAATTGCTCAAGGAATTGCGAGGCAGTGACACTCAGCGTCAGTTTGCTAAACGCCTCAAAATTTCCTACACCTCAATTCAAGATTGGGAAAAGCAAATTCGCCTTCCCAATGAAAAAAATCTCCAGCGTATCGCCCAGCTAAAAGGCTGGACTTATTTGGAATTGGTATTGTTTCTCTTTGGCAGTGATGCTCGCTCAGTAATCACGACAACGGAACCCCTAGAGGTTATCAGGGCTTGTGTACCAAAACTTTCACCTCGTAAAAGACAAGAGTTAGAAGATTATCTCTCTCTTCCAGCAGAAGACTCTCAAAGGACGTGAGGAGATGAATGCGGTATATGGTAACGATTCGATAAATATACTCCCATATCGGACTTAAAGCCTTGTCCGTCCCTATGTCTGAGGAAACCTCAGACGGGGCGGTGCGTGACCGAAGGGAATCCTTTAGGGCTTTTTTAAAAGCTTCTAATCTTGCTTCTGACTGTTCTGTACTTTGGGGTCTAGCTATTTTAGGAGAAGCCTTTAGTTTGTCGTAAACCAGGCTATGTACGGTTTTGTATTTTGCTGTGATACCGAGGTTAGTTTCTAACTATTGGCAAATAGCACTAAAACTCTCAAAGCCCTCTGGCTCTTCTAATCTTGTAGCTAAGGCTTTTTCTGCCCATGCTGGAATCTTTTTGGCTATTCCTGGGCTAACTAGCTCGTTTCAACAAACTTTCTAAACCTCTCTGGCGATATTTGGCTATCCAATCTTGTAAAGTGACTCGATGTCTTCCTAATAGTTCTGAAGCTTGAGTAATGGTTTGAGCTTTTCTGCTAATGTTGGAAAATGTTATAAAAGATATCAAACCGTCATTGACAGATGACTAAATTGAGTGTAGTAGTCTTGATAATGCGATCGCCCCTAATCAGTAGAATTTCTGAATCAATAAAGATGCCCAAAAAGACAGCAACTTACTCGAATGCTCGCTCCTCAAGAATTAATTGAAAAGCATAATTAGTTAGATATTTCCGATTCCAAAGGCTGGAAAGCTTATAAAATAGAGATCTTTAAATATTTCAGATTGCTCAAAAAGCTTGCTTGAGTAGATCGCTAGTATTACCTAACAGATAATAATTTTAGAGCGAGATATCAGAGTAAATTTTAATATTATGGCGTTTATTGAATATACAAACGATTAAACTATTTAAACTTATACTGCGATGTGTAAAATCATATTTGAGTTTGAGGCTGTTGTAAGGAACTATCAATCAATGTAGATAATGCCTGTTGTGCGTAATTAGCACCACCTGAAAATCCTTCTATGGTTGCCATTAAACTTGCTCCTCCAATTAAAAGCAAATATTGTTGAGAAAATGATTTTGCATTTTCCACTCCTGCTTGTTCGGCTAGTCGCTCGATCTGCATCCGAATTGATTCTCTTACTCCTACTGAAACATTATGTGCGGGATGAGAGGCATCGGCTATTTCTAGCACCGCGTTAATAAAAGGACAGCCCCTAAAATCTGGACTAGCATACCATTCCCGCAACACATCAAAAGTAGCTAGCAATCTCTCTTTTGGTGTATTGCCACGATTTTGAACTGCTGTTTCAAACCAACGCAACCATTCTGTAGCTCGATGTTTCATGACTTCTTCAATCAGTTCGTCTTTGGAAGCGAAGTGTCGATAAAGCGTTCTTTTCGCTACACCGCTAGTAGCGATAATTTCGTTAATACCGACCTTTTGAATTCCCTTTTGATAAAAAAGTTGCGAGGCAGTTTCTAAGATTTGCTGGCGAGAATGATTGGTAGATGTCATTTTGTTTCAAAGTAGACAAACTTGTCTCCATAGATATATACTATCAATAAATTAGGTAGACAGACTTGTCTCCTTAATTATTTAATCAAAATGTTAAATCGATGGAATTTACAATTCATGCTTTAGAAACAGCACCAGATGAGTCGAAAGAAGCATTAGCTCATGCCAAAGAAACTTTTGGTTTTATTCCTAATTTAGAGGGCATTTTGGCTGAAGCCCCAGCTTTGTTAAAAGGCTCGATGACGTTGTGGGATTTATTTGAAACTACCAGTTTTACTCCTATTGAACAGCAGGTTATTTATTTGACAGCCAACTATGAAAATTCTTGTAGCTACTGCATGGCAGCTCATTCAGGATTAGCCAAAATGACGGGAATATCTCAGGAGAATATTGAAGCTTTAAGAAATGGAACACCGATGCCAGAGCCAAAGTTACAAGCATTACGTCGTTTTACTCAAAAGATGGTACAGGAACGCGGTTGGGTTGAAGATCGTGAAATTGAAGCATTTATGACTGCTGGATACAGTAAACAGCAAGTATTAGAAGTAATTTTAGGTATAGCTGTTAAAGTAATGCATAACTACACAAATCATATTGCTAAAACCCCTCTGGATCGGCAATTTCAACCTAACATTTGGTCAAAACCAAGCACGTAGCAATAGTTTAAAACTCTAAAACTCATATATTTCATGGATTAAATCGCAATTGATCGGCTACGAGTCGCGTAATCGCTTTTGTGATTTATTCTAGAGAATTGCAGAAAAATATAATTGGCTCAACATTTCCGCTCTCGGAGGCTGGGCAGCTTATAAGCCAGCTAAACTTCGAGATGCAAAAACTCTAATTGATTTAGCTGGCAAAGATAATGAGCGAAAACAAAATACTAGAAATTTCAAGAGATGAGCAGGTATTTTCAATCTCAATAGAGCCTTGCGATCGCCAAGGCGACGGACAATTTATTCGAGAATTAACTAGAGCAAATTTCTATGATTCTTTAATTAAAACAATTGGTTGGAACGAAAACCGCCATCAAGAAGAACCGAAGTTTCCCGAACGATATCTTATGTTGTTTTGCGATCGTAATTGTATTGGTTTTTTTTCTTTACGCGATCGACCCCACTGCTTATACCTTGAGACATTGCAGCTAGTTCAACAGTTTCGTGGGCGTGGAATTGGTACGGCATTGCTAAAATTTGTTGAAGAGATTGCCAGTAGAAGAAAGAAAAGTAAAATTCAACTGAGAGTCTTTAAAGATAATCCAGTTCAGTCTTTGTATCATCGAACTGGGTTTAAATTGGTTGAGGATGAGGGATGGTGCTTGCTTATGGAAAAAGTTTTGAGTATTTCCCAAATAGAAAAGCGATCCTAGTAGAGAGTTCTCAATTGTTTAAATGATACCTAAAAGCAAGAAGAAAAAAAACTCATAAAAGTTAGCAAAATGGTAACTGCAAGTAATAATGCGATCGCTGTACTCAACATTGCTAATTTAAAGATGAATAGAATTTATTAACGAATACAAAAATCAAACTATTTTGTTTACATGATATCAAAGTAATTTCTACAGTAATTACATAGTCTGTTATTGTACATAATGTACACAAAGAAAAGATTCACTCTGATGTTTCTGCTAAAGTTCTACAATTTGTATAATGGTACATGGAAGCAGTAAGAAGACAAGAATCTGTGGAAAAAAGTAATAGTGCTAAAGATTTAGTGATTCGAGCGCAACGGTTATTAAAAGAGATAGCTCTTGACTTTGGAAGTCAGTTCGCGAGTCATTATCGTCGCCAGGTTGACAATTTATGCCAAGATATATTAAGCAGTTTAGAAAGAGACGATGAAGAAACACTTGTGATTGCTGAAGCCAACTTGCAAGATATTTTGTATGAATTAAATAAAGAAGTACGACTGCAATATAAAGCAGGATGGAATCAAGATTCAATAGCTCCAAAATGGTTTTTATAAACACTTTCTACAATGTAGATTATCTTTTGGTTCTTTCCTTTGTGGGGTTTAGTTCGATTAGCAGAAACAGATAATGTTGCTTTAAGTAACCTACTTCAACAATATGAAATTGACCTTACAACCTTAAACAATCAACTGGTAGAAACAGTTTAAATATTATTAATAGTGGCTATCTAATTGAATTAAAGTTTGCAGCAACACATTAGCTCCTTGGGTACATTGCTCTGGGGAGGTGTATTCCCCAGAATCGTGGGATACTCCCATTTCACTAGGAACAAAAATCATCCCCATATCAGTGATTTGCGCCATTTCTTGAGCATCGTGACTGGCGCGACTGGGCAAATGAGTGTAGGTTAAATTGAGATGTTGGCAACTATTGGCGATCGCTTTTTGTAAATAGGGTTCGACTAATGCTGGTTCATTATGCAAACAAGAATTTAAACTAATTTGGGTTTTGGTAGCAACGGCAATTCCCTCTAGATGGGTGCGTAATTTTTCGAGCAAGCTATCAATATGTAAACTGGATAAATCGCGAATGTCCAGACTCATTTCTACCCAACCAGGAATGACATTAGCAGCATTGGGAGAGACTTGCATTTTACCCACTGTAGCTACTTGTTGCCCAGGAGTATTACCGATTTTATTAACAGCTAACACTACTTGAGCAGCAGCTACCAGAGCATCACAGCGCATCTGCATTGGTGTTGTACCTGCATGGTTAGCACTACCTTGGACAGTAATTTTAAATCGTCTTTGTCCCACAATACCTTCTACAACACCGATTTGTTTGTGCATCGATTCTAAAACAGGTCCTTGTTCCACATGAAGTTCCACAAATGCAGCAATATCTTGAGAAGAACGACGAGCCTGAGCAATATAATCCCAGTTACCCCCTACTCTTTCTAAACAGGTATAAATATCAGTGCCATCGGGACGACGATAATAACCAGGATTGTTAATTACTCTACCAGAGATGGCTTTAGAGCCAATCATCGTACTTTCTTCGTCGGTAAAGACAATTACTTCTATAGCGCGATCCAGTTTTAGCTGATTTTCATGGAGAACTCGCACTACTTCTAATCCTGCTAAGACTCCATAAGCACCATCATAATGCCCACCACAGGGAACGGTATCAATGTGCGAACCCGTTGCTATGGCTGGTAGATCGGGATATTTCCCTGAATATTTGCCAATAATGTTACCCGCAGCATCAATTCTGACTTGCATTTGAAGTTCTTTCATCCAGTGCATTACTAGGTTACGAGCTTCTATATCTTCTGTACTATAGGCGATGCGTTTTACACCACCTTTGGGAAGTTTGCCAATTTGAGCTAAACGAGCAATACTTTGATTCAAGCGATCGCCATTTATTAATAAGTGATTATAAATAATTGATTTCATAAAATGAATAGAGGCTAAAAAATTTTGCATACTGTATACAAACATTAAAAGCCAAGACCTGATTTTTGAGAAGTGTTGCTGAATACAGTTATGAAGGTGACTTACCCACGCTGACCTGACGGTACAGACGTGGGCTTCTGAGTTGCCCACAATTGATGGACAAGCAGAACTTCCTTCAGGATACTATTGGTAGTGGATTCAATCACTACTGGATTCTCCTTACGGCGTTTGATTCGTGGGAACAAGTCCAGCCCACGCCTCTTGACGTTAACCGAGCTATTAATATCGCGTGTAAGATAGTTGAGTTTAATGGCGAACAAGATCATATTCACTTACTTTTTCAGTATCATCCAGAGGTACAGTTAAGTAGACTGGTCAACAGCCTCAAAAGCGTTTCTAGTCGAAAGTTGAGACAGGAATTTCTGCTAGAACTAGAGAAAACTTACTATCAGAAAAAAGTTGTCTGGAACAGTAGTTACTTTCTTGCTTCGTGTGGAGGTGTAACTATTTCTACTCTCAGAAAATATATCGAAAATCAAGACAAACCAATAACATGAGAAGGCGATTCATGAGGGGCTGACTGCGTGGGTTTCCCGCGCAGTTTAAACGCCCCATCCTACAAGAAATGCTATCGCATACAGATGTAGGGCTTCTCGCCGATTAGCTAAATCGGATATACTGTGGTGGATTAAACTGTAAGATATTTAGCAATTAGTAGTAGAGTTTAATATGCCCGATCTGGCAACTTTTGGTCTTTTCCTTACAGCTAGCTTTATTCTCAGCATTACTCCAGGGCCAGGTATTCTCTACATCTTGGCACGTAGTCTTCACGGTGGTAAAGCTGAAGGTGTCTTATCTGGCTTAGGTCTTTTTGTAGGAGGACTTTTTCATGTTTTTGCAGCAACAATCGGAATTTCTAGCCTATTAATGACTTCTGCTGTAGCATTTACTATTGTGAAATATGTCGGAGCGACTTATCTAATTTACTTGGGACTTAGAACTCTCTTGAGTCGAGATACTATATCACCTTCAAATCGGTCGATATTAGAGCCGAAACGCAGAAAAAGTGCATTCTATCAAGGAATTATTACCGAGATTCTAAACCCTAAAACAGCGTTATTTTTTTTGGCGTTTATTCCACAGTTTATTAATGTCGCCAATGGCAATATTTTCACCCAGTTTCTAGTTTTAGGTCTAATCACAAATTCACTTAATTTCGTAGCTGGTTTTGTTGTGGCTACATTCGCGGGAGCAATTGGACAGAAGTTGCAAACAAGCTATAGATTTAGACAAGGTCAGCGCATTACTTCAGGGTTTACATTAATTGGACTTGGAGCATATGTAGCTGTAGCCGAGCAAAAGTAAAGTATTTTCAAAATGCAGCTTGTCAATGCAGAAACTATAAAGGTAGTCAGAGCTAAATCTTATTACTAATTGTTCGACAAAATAATCACATAAGTAAGTGCCTCCAAAAGTTTTTAATTTCTTTTAAAAGGTATTTTATTTCCGATGCTCGATCAACCTATTTTATACGGTGAAACTGTTATCCTACGTCCTATATGTGCTGAAGATGCCGATGTCTTTTTTGCTTCTTTAACGGATCGAGATCTCAATTATTTTACAGGGACGTATCAAACATTTACGTTTGAGCAAGTCAAAGCACATTATGCACGAGTTGTTGATGCTGACGATCGCGTCGACTACGCTATTACATCTAGGGAAAACCCAAGCATAGTGATGGGAGAAGTTGTGCTGAATGATATCAACTGGCATAACCGTTCGTCGAGTTTTCGTATTGCACTTCTGAGCAAAAAACTTTTTGGAAAAGGCTATGGAACACAAGCAACACAGCTAATACTCCAATATGGATTCGAGAATTTAGCTCTACATCGTATTGACTTGGAGGTCTATGAATTTAATCCACGTGCTGTATATGTTTACGAAAAAGTGGGCTTTAAACATGAGGGAGTGAAGCGTGACGCACTCTTTTGGCAGGGTGAGTATTACAACGCGATTTTGATGAGCATACTAAAATCTGATTACTACCAATTATAACTTATCGAGCTATAGCGATCGCAAAAATCAGGAATTTACAATGACGAAAGGCTCGCCTCTATTCCAATCAAGCATTTCACGGTATATATAAGTTATGTTATTTCTCTCGTGAAATTCATGTCTCAGTTTGACCAATCCGCCCTGAAAGCTCGAAATAAATTGCTAGCTATGTTTTTGGTGCATATCGTCTTAGATGCCATGCTGGTGGCTATTGCAAAAGATATATGGGCTATTGGTCGCATTTTAGTCACCATTGTAGTGATGTACTTTGTTTTACAAGGGCGCAAATGGGCTAAGTGGGTTCTAATGGGTATCTTTAGTTTTCTGGTTGTTGCTCTAATAGCATTGGTTATTGCCCTATATTCAAAGCTCTCTACCGTCCTTATTGTTGGAAGCTCGATCTTGACCGTTCTCAGTGCAATTATTGTGATTTATATCGCTTGTAGCAAAGATTTAAATCGTTATTTTTCTTACAAAAGACCAGCCTCTTTTTGATAGCAACCTGATGTTGAATTAGTTGTGTTGCCAAAACCTGAAACCGAGTTGTAGTACAATCAAGATTTGATTACGTTTTTATTTCCCGACAAGTCTAATATGGCAATCTGCATTCGAGAAATATACCCAGATGAATTAGAGTGGGTTAACCAACAATACGACTCAATTGGGTTTGTTGCCACAGATTTAAGCAGTCGCCAATTTATAGCAATAAGCGATCGCCAAAAGGCGGGTTTAGGGCGGTTAGTTTATATAGATAATGAAGTGTGGGAATTGGGAGGAATTTATGTTCTACCGAAGTTTCGAGGGCAATCTGTAGCCAGAAAAATCGTCCAACATTTGCTGCTACAAGCCAATTATGAACATTTATACTGTATTCCATTCACCAATCTTGGTAACTTTTACAAAGGAATGGGTTTTGTGGAATGTTCAAACAGTAGTAAAATTCCCGAAAAGATTAAACAGAAGTATCAATGGTGTCAGCATACTTATTCTCAAGGAGTTCTGTTGCTAGAAATTGCTCTTAGCTAAACATCATAGATTAGTAATTTAGGAAAATAGAGCGATCGCAATTTTAATAAATAAGTAACCTTTTCTCTTCACTTTGCCACTATTAAATAGACTCTTTTAGTGAGGTAAATGTGTCAGAGCCTAGTGATACAGAATTATTTTTTTTAGCATTAGAGGGAGATAAAACTGCATTCGGTCGGCTTGTGTTACGCTATCAACCAATGGCTCAACAGATTGCTAATCGGAATGATTGGTAACGAAGATTTGGCTCAAGAGCTTGTGCAGGAGGCTATGTTACAAGCCTATCTGTCACTAAAAAAACTTCGCAATCCCAAACGCTTTAAAAGTTGGTTATATGGCATTGTTCTCAATGTTTGTCGTAATGATTTGCGTCGTCGTAAGATAATTCCCTTTTCTCTCGAAACAATGATTGGAGATTTAGGTAGTGAACCATTATCAATTGGTGAAAGTTCCCCCGACCCCCAGCAGATTGCGGAACAAAGAGAACTACATACTGCATTACTACAAGCTATTGATGGTCTATCTCACAGAAATCGTCTGGCGACTTTGCTGTTCTACCAAGAACAACTTAGTTTACAAGAAGTAGCAGATCGTTTAAATATTTCAGTTGGTGCGGTAAAGGGACGTTTGCATAAGGCTCGCCATCAACTGAGAAAACAATTGTTACCTCTTAAAAATCAAACTCAATCTACTTTAGTTCAGGAGCAGAAAACAATGACAAGTAACACTATTACTTACACTGAGAAAGAGCTTTACTGTTCATTTTGTGGTAAAGACAAAGAGCAGGTAAATTTTCTGATTGCAGGGCCAATTGTCAGAAATGCACGCATTTACATCTGTGGCGAATGTGTAGATGAATGTAACAAAATCATTAGCGAAGCAACGCCTCCATCGAAAGATTAAGAAAATAAAGATAGATAAACTGGGTTTTTTGTTGCTCGATTATCTTTTTAAAGCTCTAAGCTCACTTGCTTTTAAGCTAACTGCCTACATACCAGCTTAAAGCTTATAGCTTATGGCTTATAGCTGGAGCAAAGCCCCTTTATTTTTTAAGCTGTATAACGTTCCCTTGATAAATGGGATATTTTCCAAATTTACCTAAACTATTGAGTTGAATTTGATATGGTCGATCGCTTTGCTCAAATTGTAAGTCTACTATTTTAGTATCTGGTAACTTACAAGCACGATGAGGATAACAAATATAGACAAATTGGGTTTGTTGTTGCTCGATTAGTTTTTGAGAAAACTGGATTAATTCGGGAACTTTATTAATAGTAAAAAAGATTTCTTGTTCTGTAGTAGATGCTTGTAGAGATTGACCAACAAATTCATGGGATATTACAATATATTGATTGTTGTTTGTTTGTATGAATTCTACAGCAGGAGCAGTTTCTTGATTATTTTTTGCGAGTATTTGAGTAGCTTGCCAAACATTTTTATGAATGCCGATCGCAGACAGTAAAACTACGATAAAAATAGCACTATATTTAATAATTTTATTATTATTTGCCTGTTGTAACTGAACGCTGGTTAATAAAATAATTACTGGTACCAGCATTAGTAAAAATCTGACCCCCCATTGTTTACCTCCTGGAATTAACCCTTGAGTACCCACAGGAACTAACAAGGAAACACCAATCATAAAAGCAATAATAGCCAAGTAGATAATTATATATATAATCGGAAAATCAATTAACTTAAATTGTAATAATATTACTCTTTGAATAAGATAAAAAACTGCACATAAAATCGGAAAAATAATAATTGGTAAATATTCTAAAAGATCGCTACTCATACTTGTAAAGTTTTGCCAACTTCCCAATAAGCGATCGCTTAAAGCAATGGATTCAACTACTTGAATACCATGTATCCCCACGGCATAACCATAAATGATTTTATTGGTTACAAAGAAACCGACAACAGTAACAATTGTACTAATAACTAAAATTAACTGTTGTTTAGTGGCAAAAAGAATTGGTTGTAATTGTTTAAAGTCTAAAAATATAATATTCTGCCACCAAAAATAGCTACTGGTAAAAATAGCCAAGCCAATCATAATCACTACTACACAAATAAATTCTGGTCGAAACCAAACAGACAACCCAATTAAAATACCGCTCATAATAGTTTTAACTGTAGATGGGCTAGTAACATCATTAAAGAAAAACCATAAAGAAAGTCCTGTAAAAGCTAATGCTAAAGCAAAAGTATGCTCCCAATACATAGCACTATAGACAGTTAGATAAGAGCCAAAAATTAAACATATTAGTCCTAAAGCAGTTACTAAACTATCTAACTTAAGTTTTAGACAATCTAAATAAAAAACAAGCCAAATAACCCAACAAGATACCAACGGAATAACATATAAACCTCGGTAGCCAAACAAAGCATAAAAAGGCGCAGCCACCAAAGGAAAGGTATAGGGAAACGTAATATAGTATTTTCCTGCTACCTGATAAACATAAGGTTTATCGTAAGGATATAACCCAGTATCCCATAACTCTCTAACCCAAGCCACATCAGGAGTAGCTAAATAAAAACGGAAATCTCCACTAGCTAACTGTTTTGCCAGTAAAGCTTTTAGTCCCCCATCTCCACTAAAATAAACTCCATCAGCAACTTGTCCCTGTAGCAAAAGAGAAAATAAAATTCCTCCGAAGATAATCACTAAAGAAATAGATTTTAATTTCATTCAAAGTTTAGATAATTAAATCAGCAATGTACGTTCAAAAAACCAAAATAATAGATACTATTTTAGAAAAAGCAATTCGAGGTCAAGATATTGCAGAATCAGAAGCCTTAATATTGCTACAACAGCAACAGCCATCAAAAATCGCGGAAATTAAAAATACCGCAGACTATTTGAGGCAAAAACAAATTGGTGAAACTGTTACCTATGTTGTCAATCGCAATATTAACTTCACCAACATTTGCGAGCAACATTGTAGCTTTTGTGCTTTCCGTCGTGATGCGGATACAGAAGGAGCATTTTGGCTTAATACAGAGCAAATTATGGCAAAAACAGTCGAAGCAGTAGCTCAAGGAGCGACAGAAATTTGTATGCAGGGAGGATTACATCCAGAAGCCAAAATAAATGGAACATCTCTGGCTTATTATCAACAGCTAATTAAAACCATTAAGCAGCACTTTCCCCAGATACACCTCCATGCTTTTTCTCCCCAGGAAATCCAGTTTATCGCCCGTGAAGACCATCTGAGTTATGAAAAGGTTATAATTGCCCTTAAATCCGTTGGATTAGGCTCTATGCCTGGTACTGCTGCGGAAATACTCGATGATCCCGTTAGAAAAATTATTTGTCCTGAAAAAATTAACACTGCTACCTGGTTAGAAATTGTCAGTACCGCCCATCGTTTAGGCATTCCCACCACTAGCACCATGTTATCTGGTCATGTAGAAACCCCAGAACAACAAATAAGTCACTTGAGTAAATTGCGATCGCTACAACAAAAAGCCTTACAATATAACTATCCTGCCAAAATCACGGAATTTATTATCCTTCCCTTTGTCGGAGAATCAGCCCCCGCACCTATCCGTAAGAGAGTAGGCAGAGATCAACCCATAATTGCCGATACTTTATTACTCACTGCTGTCGCCAGAATATTTTTAGGTAATTGGATACAGAATCATCAACCCAGTTGGGTCAAACTAGGTTTAGAAGCAGCTACAGAAGCACTGCTCTGGGGTTGTAACGATATAGGAGGTACACTGATGGAAGAACATATTACCACTATGGCAGGAGCAAAAGGAGGCACTTGTATGAGTGTTGACAAGCTCCAAAAAGCGATCGCTTCTTTAAAACGCCCCTGTAGTCAAAGAAATACTACATATCATAGTATAAATAACTAATGGGTAACCTGGAATAACTTCAATTTTGTTGAAGTTAGTCTAAAATTGACATGAAAATTACTACAAGAATATGTGCATGAGAGTATTAGTTACTGGTGGCGCGGGTTTTCTTGGTTCTCACCTGATAGATCGTTTAATGGCACAAGGACATGAAGTTCTTTGTTTAGATAACTTTTACACTGGTCATAAACGTAATATCCTCAATTGGGTAGGTCATCCCTATTTTGAATTAATTCGCCACGATATTACTGAACCTATTCGTTTGGAAGTGGATCAAATTTATCACTTAGCTTGTCCCGCATCTCCTGTTCATTACCAATACAATCCTGTAAAAACCATCAAAGTTAACGTGATGGGAACATTGAATATGTTAGGACTAGCCAAAAGAGTTAAAGCAAGATTTCTGCTGGCTTCTACTTCAGAAGTTTATGGCGATCCTGATGTGCATCCCCAGACTGAAGATTATAGAGGAAACGTTAATTGTATCGGTACTAGAAGTTGTTACGATGAGGGAAAAAGAGTAGCGGAAACTCTAGCTTTTGACTACCATCGTCAAAACAACGTAGATATTCGAGTAATGCGTATTTTTAATACTTATGGCCCTCGAATGCTGGAAAATGATGGACGAGTAGTTAGTAATTTTATTGTTCAAGCATTAAAAGGTATTCCTTTAACTATTTATGGAGATGGTTCACAAACTCGTAGTTTTTGTTATGCCTCTGATTTGATAGAAGGTATGATTCGCCTCATGAATGGAGATCATATTGGCCCTGTTAACATTGGTAACCCTGGAGAGTATACAATTCTCGAATTGGCACAAACTATTCAAAAAATGGTCAATCCTGATGCAAAATTAGTCTTTAAACCCTTACCCCAAGACGACCCCAAACAGCGACAACCAGATATTACTAGGGCTAAACAATGGTTAGGTTGGAAACCGACGATTTCTCTCCAAGAAGGATTAAAACTAACTATTGACGACTTCCGCACTCGTTTGGAAGCTCAAAAATCTTAGGTATAATTGTCGATCTGCATTAGAATTTTAAATTAGCGATCGCTATTGGTAACAGCTTATTCATAAATTGAGGATTAAATACTATGCGTGTTTGCGTCATTGGCACAGGATATGTTGGATTAGTAACAGGTGTTTGTTTATCTCACATTGGTCATGATGTGATATGTGTTGATAACAACGAAGAAAAAGTTAAATTAATGCAATCAGGACAATCCCCTATTTATGAGCCAGGATTGTCAGAATTAATGCAATCTTCGGCTGCTTCAGGAAAGCTCACATTTACTTCCGATCTCGCTAAAGGAGTAGATCATGGAGAAATTTTATTTATTGCAGTGGGAACTCCTCCTTTGCCCACAGGAGAAAGCGATACTCGTTATGTAGAAGCTGTGGCTCGTGGAATTGGCACTCATCTCAAGAGCGACTATAAAGTTATTGTCAACAAATCCACCGTTCCCATTGGTTCGGGGGATTGGGTACGCATGATCGTACTAGATGGTGCCACCGAAAAACAAAAATCTCTCGTGGGTGCTGGTGGAGTCAGTACAGAAAACGCCAACGTTAACTTTGATGTTGTCAGTAACCCAGAATTCTTGCGCGAAGGCTCGGCAGTTTTTGATACCTTTAACCCAGATCGCATTGTGTTGGGTGGTAATGGAGAAAAAGCGATCGCTATGATGCAGGAACTCTATCAACCCATTGTCAACAGAAAAGTCGCTAAAGATAAGTCTCTACCCCCTGTACCAGTGGTAGTTACCGACTTGAGTTCGGCTGAAATGATCAAGTATGCTGCTAACTCCTTCCTCGCTACTAAAATCAGTTTTATCAACGAAGTAGCTAATATATGCGATCGTGTAGGTGCAGATGTGGTTCAAGTAGCCAAAGGTATCGGTTTAGACTCCCGTATTGGTAACAAATTTTTACAAGCTGGTATTGGTTGGGGAGGCTCTTGTTTCCCTAAAGATGTCTCGGCATTAATTCATACTGCTGATGATTATGGTTATGAGGCAGAACTTTTAAAATCTGCGGTGAGTGTCAACATTCGTCAACGTTCTATTTCCTTAGAGAAATTACAACAAGAGTTAAAAATTCTCAAAGGTAAAACTGTTGGTTTACTAGGACTTACTTTTAAACCCGATACTGACGATATGAGAGATGCTCCTGCTTTAACTCTCATTGAACAATTAAATCGCCTCGGTGCAAGAGTCAAAGCTTACGATCCGATTGTTTCTCAATCAGGACTCAGTCATGGTTTAACTGGAGTAATTATCGAAACTGATGCCGAGATGTTAGCAGATGGCTGTGATGCTCTGGTTTTAGTTACTGATTGGAAAGAATTTATCAAACTAGACTTTGGCAAAATGGCAAACCAAATGAACAATCCCGTAATTATTGATGGTCGTAATTTCTTAGATCGTTCCACTTTAGAACAAGCTGGTTTCCGCTATCTTGGTATCGGTCACTAATCAAGTAACCAACAGTAAAGTAAATTTAATTTATTTTATCTGGAAAATCTCTAGGATGGGCAATGCCCATCTTTTTTTGTTTGTGATGGGATATAACATCCAATTTGATTTTAACAGTATACTTTTTCAGGGTAAGCTATAGCCGTACAAAATTAGATTAGGACATTAAAATTTACGAGATCGGAAGTAATAAGTAATAAGTAATAAGTAATAAGTAATGAGTTTTTTGATTAAAATGCCCAAAAATGTGAGGGGCTGACACCGCCTTCGAAGGGCGGTGCTTGTACGCCCCGTCTTAACGTTAATACGTAACGCTATAATACCAAATTATGATGACAGACCACATTTTTGGCTAAAACAGTAACACTCTGTATATATTGTTTCTCCAAGAGAAACTTAAAATATTTATCATAAGTAAGATTAAGAACAATCAAAACAAGACTTATTTGAGTAAATAGAGACAACTAACTAAAGTTCACTGTAAAGGCAAGAAATCAATTAAAAAATAATGATCGATAACATTATAAATTTCTGGCAAAAAAAAATTTTACCAAGTAACCTCTTGCGATTAGGATTAACCGCCTTTACTCTAGTCATCTTATTAATCTTCACCGCTTACCAACCTTTGTTAGGAAGTTCCCCACCTCAAGTTTCCGAGGGAGTTTCTGTAGTTAATCAACCTATTCTACAAGTAACCAGGCTCAATCTAGAAGTAGTCAAACAGTTGTTAGCAGAGTTGGGTTATCAAGTCGAAATCGTTCAAAGTCTCGAAAATAAAGATTTACATTTAGTGCCGATTATTACTTCTAAAAATAGTAATGTTCGGCTTTCTTCTGAAAAATTAATGGCAACTAACTTAGTAACCCAAAAGTTGTTAGAGTTAGTTACTATTCCTCCCCAAGATATTGATGAATATCTTACTTTAACGAAGTCAGAGGAAGCCCCGTCTTTTCAAGGCGGGGTCTCTCTGACCTCAGAAAACAAGCCAAAAAACATCACTCTGAATCAGAATTATCCCCGTCAATGGATCGATCGCAACCGAGAACGGGTAAATCATTGGCTAGCGATCGCCAAAAAGCAAACTGTAGAAACCAAAGAACAACCTGTAGCTACCCTAGTTAATAACTCTACCTCCAAAGAAGCCACCGCAACTACAAACAAAACCTTCAAAGTAGTTACCAAAAGATTTGAACCCCTAGTTAACTATGAAGAAGATCGTTATCAAGGTTTTAGTATTGATTTTTGGGATGAGATCGCAGAGCGACTAGGAATTAATTATGAGCTATCTGGTGTTGAGACAATCGATCGACTACTAAATCAAGTAAAAAATAACACTGCGGATATAGCGATCGCTGGTATTAGCATTACCGCAGAAAGAGAACAAGAAATGGATTTTTCTCATTCCTACTACGAATCGGGGTTGCAAATTTTAGTACCTCAGCGAGCAACAACTATTTCCCAATCTATTTGGAACAGAATATTAGCCATAGTTACTCGCCCTCAACTTTACTTTGGTATTGGTGTTTTTATTCTTATTTTGTTAGTTGCTGCTCACATTATTTGGTTGACAGAACGCAATCATAATCCAGAATTTCCTTCAGGATATTCGCAGGGTATTTGGGAATCTTTTTGGTGGGCTGCGGTGACAGTTACCACTGTGGGCTATGGTGACAAAACACCCCGTAAATTGCCAGGAAGAATATTTGGTTTATTCTGGATGTGTGCGGGATACTTTATTTTTGCCTATTTCACTGCTACCGTAACTACCAGCTTAACCATAGATGGCTTGAATTCCAGCATCAAAGGAATTGAGGATTTAAGAGGAAAAGAAGTTGCTACTATTGCAGGAACTACTGCTAACCAATATCTCAGAGAACAGAAAATAGCTACTATTCCCTACAAAAATCAAGAGCAAGCTTATCTAGCTCTACAAACTCGGCAAATAGACGCTCTAGTTTATGATGCTCCAGCTTTACAATACTATGTCCATAATCAAGGAGCAGGAAAGGTAAAAATAGTAGGAAGTATCTTTAAGCCTCAAAATTACGGTATTGCTTTACCAATTAATAGTCCTTACCGTAAGCAAATTAACTCTGCTTTACTACAGCTAATGGAAGATGGAACTTATCAGGAAATTAAAACCAGATGGTTTGGAGACTAAAGGCGTGATCTCAGAAGGCAACATACATAAAGCAAAAGCAGGGTGAGCAATTCTCCTGCTGGAAACCTAAACGGAAGAAAATACAGAGTACGATCGACATTCAATATAGTCATTCCAATTAATTTCCTTACTCACGGTTCGCTTAAATCAAAAATGATTAGGGAAATAAAATAGCTAAAGTGTATGCTGTTATTGAAATTCAATGAATAGAGAGAGCTATATTATTGAAAGGAACGATTTCAGAACGAGCAGATGATCTACCTCTAATCATCCATTGGTTAAA